>DQVB01000733.1 GCA_015661985.1 Planctomycetota bacterium
GAGCCACCTGGAGCGGCGGAGCAACCTTCGACGAAACAGGCCCGCAAGGCTTCATACTGCCGATGGGCGGTACCGGACGGCTGGTACTGTTGGAGGGCTGAAGCAAGTGGTCGGAGAACGTCAGCCCGTCCTTGGACTGATAACGCATGCTTCCACTCTGTCAACTCCATCCGTGCGTAGCGTAGTCATTTGCGGCTGATGCCGAAACCCCCTAGTTGTTCAGCACGAACCGCACATCGCCGCTGGGCAGCCGAGATTGGCCGATGACGGTGAGCCCTGTAGCAGCATAGATTATCAGTTGAGCCAGAACCTGTCGCCTCCCGAACAGAAAGCCCCTTTTCTCCGCCCTTTCCGCACCGAAGATGTTGATCGAAGGCCCCTCTGGGGGAATCCAGGCTAGGCCCCCGTATTTGACTTGCGTAGGGCGGGTATGACCCGCCGTAACGTTTGGGATCCTGGTGGGCTGTGCCCATCCCCGTTTTGCGACTCATCCCAGGAAGCGCCGCACTTATGCCTGACCGCGGCGTAGTCAGGGCTGGATGTTGCCGGCCAACCGGGCCGACCAAGGCAGGGAAGATCAGTCTGCTCGGGCCGGTCGGTCGTCTTGCACCGGTCCGTCTGTCTGGGCCGACGGGTCGTTGTCCGGCATCATGGCGGGCAACTCGAGGGTGAAGCGGCTTCCCTGGTTGGGTTCGCTTTCCACCAGGATTTGGCCCCCATGTTCGCCGATGATCTTTTTGCTCACCGGCAATCCCAGGCCTGTGCCGCGACCTCCTTTGGACGAAACGAAAGGGCTGAAGAGCTTGTCGATCTGGTCTTTCGGGATACCCGGGCCGTTGTCGTCCACCATGACGCGCACCCGTCCCTCGCCGGCGCACATCTCGGTGGTCACCTCCACCCGGCCCCGTTCCGGCGACTCAGCCGCAGCATCCAATGCGTTCGTGACCACGTTGAGCACGGCGCGGTGTACCCCTTCGGGGTCGAAAACCAGGGTCGGGATCGCTGGGTCAGGGTGCCAGTGGAGTTCCACATCCAGTTCTTCGGCCCGGGCCTGCATCAGTTCGATCACATCGGCGGTCACTTGGTTCAGGTCCGCCGGAACCAGCTCTGGCTCGCGTTCCTTGCTGAAGGTGAGCATGTCCATAACCAGAGTGGAGATCTTGTTCTGGTTTTTCTCGACGATCTTCCATCCTTTGGCCACAAGCGACTCATCGTGGTCGGCCAAGCCCATTTCGATCAAATAACTTCCGCCACGGATGCCCTGCAAGATGTTTTTGATATGGTGCGACAGGGTAGCGATCGTCTGGCCCACGGCTGCCAACCGTTCGGCGTGGACCATGGCTGAATAATAACGAGTATCTTCCACGGCCAGCGCTGCCTGGTGGGCAATGGCGATCATCAACTTCAGGTGATCCTGGGTGAACTTGTTCGCCCGCACGTTATGGATGATGTCCTGGGGTGTGGTGAAGGTGTCGATATAGATCAACCCGACCACATCGTAACGTCCCTGCATGGGCACACAGATCGCCTCCCGGATGCCCATCTGCAGGATGCTGGCCGCGGCATCCCAGCGGTCATCCTGGCGCGCGTCACTGGTCAGCACCCCTTCGTTCCGCTCCATCACGTAGTCGACGATCGTCTGGCTGACGGTGATCTTTTCGTCCGCCCTCGTACTGCGTCGCACGTGGCGGACTTGAGGCTCCAGCTTCTGGGTCTTCGGGTCGATCAGCATGATGCAGCCCCGATCGGCATCGACCCATTCGAAGATGAGCTCCATGATACGCTGCAGCAGCTGGTCGATGTCCAGCGTATGGCTGACCGCCAGGGCCGTGCGGTACATGATCTGGAGATTGCTGCGGGCGCGGGCCAGCCAGGAATTCTGAGGCACTTCCGCCTCGAAGTCGAAGATCCGGCTCCCCTCTTCGCCGGTGATGGAATGGATGATCCGGGAGCGGTCCCCGGTCTGTTGGGGCGAGGCGATGTCCACCTGCTGGCGGACGTCGGTCAGTCCCTCCTCGGCGGGGCCCGTGTAGAGCATCAGTGTACGGCCCACTTGGACGCGGTCTCCGCTCCTGAGCCGGTGCAGCCTGATCCGTTGGCCGTTGACGTAGGTGCCGTTGGAGCTTTCCAGGTCGGCGATGGCGTACCCGCCATCGACGCGACGGATCTCAGCATGGCGCCGCGAAACTTCGGTGTCGTGCAGCTGCACGCGATTGCTGGAATCCCGCCCCAAACCGATGGTCGGTTCGTTCAGTTCGAACCGGGTGCCCTGGTCGTTGCCTCGGATCACAAACAAGGAAGGCACAGTGAGCGGCTCCCACACCGAATGGCTGGGCCGCGGTGGGGCCAGCCCACACACCCCATCCTCAGCCCGCCCGGGCCACGACTGACCGTTGTTCCAGCATCTGTTCGATTCTACGGACCAGCGGCCCGTAGTGGTAGGGCTTGGCCACGAACTGCCCATGGCCGTGGCCTGCTCCCCTCGGACGGACGGTTCCCAATGCGATGAGATGGTGGCCAGAAGCGGATGCCTGCCGCTCGAAGCGGGGGTAGACATCCTCAGGTGGGCACTCTTCGAGCTCCAGATCGAGCACGATCAGATCAGGCTGGTACCGCCGGGCCATCTCCAAGCCCTCTTCGGCTCGACGGGCAGCCAGGGTCCGCCAGCCGCGCCGCTCCAAGACTGTCCTGAGCACCTCCTGGCTGTCCTCCGAACGATCGACGATCAGCACGCTTCGTTGTGGGCGCAACGTAGGATCCTCCTGTGGTGCCCGGCCGGACCTCCCTGTCCGCGCCACGTCACCCCTGCCAACCAAGGGGCCGAAGCATAGCGGCGGGGGCCGAGCGTGTCAAAGCGTTTTTCATTGACCGGGCCTGCGGCGGCCGGAGAGAATAGAGAGGTTGTCGGTCGCCGCCGGCAAGTCGGTTGTTTTTTTCCCAGGTTTCCCAGACTCGCATTTACATCCCCAGGCCATGAACCGATCGTCTCGCTTCCTCCCACAGTCCCCGTGGTTTGACCATTTCGTCCTGTTCGCCGTGCTCACAGCCCTTCTGTCCGGCCTGTGCTTGGGCTGGTCTCAGGCGGTTGCGGCCGACGAGAAGGATGCCGTCCAAGCCCGATTGTCCGCCCATGTGGGCTACTTGGCCTCGGACGACCTGGAAGGGCGCGGCGTGGGCACCAAAGGACTCGAGCTGGCTGCCGACTACATTGCGGGCCAGTTCGCCGAGATCGGGCTCCGGACCGAGGTTTTCGATGGCACGCCGTACCAGCGGTTCCAAATCGCCACCGTGATCAAACCGGCCGAGGGGAATCAGTTGCGTTTCGTCGGGCCAGCGGAAGAGGGGGACGGCGGCCCGGAGCAGATGGTGTTGAAGCCGGAGACCGATTTCAAGCCCATGGCCATGAGTGGCTCGGACCAGCTGGATTGGCCCCTGGCCTTCGCTGGCTACGGGATCACCGCGACCGAAGAGAAGTACGACGACTACGAGGGGCTGGACGTCGAGGGCAGGGCGGTGATCGTGCTGCGCCATGAACCCCAGCAGGACGATCCGGACAGCGTGTTCAACGGGACCGACGATTCCCAGTACGCGGCCCTTCGCCGAAAGGCGGCCACGGCCTTTCAGCACGGTGCGAAGGCCGTGATCTTTTGTACGGATCAACACGACATCCATCGCTCGGTGCGGCGGCTGCACGGCCGATGGCGGAAGGCGCTGGACGCGTTGGTCGAGGCGCGCCGCGATCTGGACGAGGACGAACAGCCGAGCCTGGAGGAGATCGAACAGCAGCGGAAGCGGATCGCCGAACTCCTGGAGCGAGTGGCCCGGTGGTCGGAACGGCTGGCCGCGGCTTACGATCCCCTATTGTCCTTCGAGGCGGGCGGTCAGCAGATGGAGGCCGAGGACTTCGTGGTGGTCCATTGTCGCCGCGCGGTCATCGATCGGCTGCTCAAGGCGGCACTGGGTACGGAGTTGGCCGAGCTGGAGGCGGAGATCGACCGGGGGCCTACGCCCCACAGCGCTCTGTTGGAGGGCTGGCGCGTGGTAGGCCGAATCAAGGTCGAACGGGTCGAGGCGGAGGTGAAGAACGTGGTGGGCGTGCTGGCAGGCCAAGGCCCGTTGGCCGACCAGACATTGGTCATCGGCGCCCACTACGACCACTTGGGCAAGGGCGGTCCTGGCTCGCGCAGCCCCGGCCAGCAGGCCGTCCACAATGGGGCCGACGACAACGCCTCGGGCGTGGCCGCCATGCTGGAAGTGGCCCGCGGGCTGGCACAGCGTGGCGACCAGCCCCGCCGGACCGTCCTCTTCGTGGCCTTCACGGCGGAAGAGCAAGGCTTGGTGGGCAGCAGCCGCTATGTCCGCGAACCGCCTATCCCCATTGAGCAGACCGTGGCCATGCTCAACCTCGATATGGTCGGGCGGCTGCGAGACAACAAGTTGACCGTCAGTGGTACGGGAACGGCCGAACAGTTCGCCGGCTTGCTGGACAAACTGAACGAACAATACGCTTTCCAGTTGGTCAAGAAGCCAAGCGGATTCGGCCCCAGCGACCACACATCTTTTTACGCCAAGAAGGTGCCCGTCATGCATTTCTTCACGGGCACCCACGAAGACTACCACCGGCCCACCGATGACGTCGAACGCCTGAACATGACCGGACTCGGCCGGATAACCCGCTTTGTGACCGACGTGGCCTGGGCCATCGCTACCGACCCGGAGAAACCACGCTACGTCTCGGTGCCTCGCGGCCGCCGCGATTCAGGCGGCGATCGGCCCTTCTTCGGCAGCGTGCCGGATTTCGGTCACCAGGGGGATGGCTATGCCCTCAGCGCTGTGACCCCTGGCGGCCCGGCCGAACGGGCCGGGCTGAGAGCGGGCGACGTGATCGTGCAGTTCGGTGACAGCCAGATCGCGAGCCTGGAGGACTTCGCCGGTGCGCTGCGCAAGTACGAGCCAGGTGACCGGGTCGGTGTGGTCGTGCTGCGGGCCGGCCAGCGGCGCGAGTTCCAAGTGACGCTCGACGAGCCGCGATAGCGGCCCACGCTGCGGAAGCCTGTGCTGCCGCGCACCGCCGACGCGGTGACAGTGAGCCCGGAGCGACTGCCGGCGCAAAAAAGAAGCCGCGCCCGACTGTCCCGGACGCGGCGTCCCCCTGAGACTCTTCCTCCCGTAAGAGTATCCGTGCTGCTATGTCGTCCAGCCGGATCGATACTCATCATTGGAATCGGCCAGAACTTTGCGAAAACCCCTAGGAACAGACCGCTGCGGCCGGGTTGTGATGGTTCTGCCGAATGCGACGGTCGCGGGGGACGTGCCGGTGGTGAGGATCGATCGAGTTGTCTGGGCCTCTCAGCGCAGGAGGCGTCGCAGTTTGTCCAACAGCTGCGTACTGAGGCGAAGGCGGCCTTCCGGGTCGGCGCGGCGAAGGGCCGCCTGGAAAATGACCGTCACGCCCCGGGGCGATCGCACCGCCACCTGCAAACGGCCCTGCTGGACTGCCCCCACAACGACCGACCACCCGCCGCCCGTTCCCGCCGCGGCCCTTTGGGCCAAAAGCTCCAGACGATCCTTCGCCGCGGCGGTGGCCCAACGCTCGGCGGGCACGCCGAGCAACCGGCGCAGCGCCTCTTCCGTGGCTGCCACGTAGGCCCCAGCCAACACCTGCTCGGCAGCCTCGGCCGAAGCCAACCCGCAGGCCAGACTGCCGCGGCTCCCCACTTCGGCCACAGCCAAGGTGTCGCCGCGCGCGGCCAGCCGGTTGATCACCGCTTGCTCCAAGGTCGTGGCTGGATCATCGGCGTAGATGTAGTCTCCCAAATATTCCATGACGGCCCGCTTGAGTTCCTCCAGCCGATGGCGGTCGGCCGTCGTGTCATGGGGCAAGGAAAAGGTGAAGTCGACGCGGCCGTCTGCGAAGGTTGATGACACGATTATGTCGGGGGCGAGGGACACACGCTGATCCAACACCTGGTCGATCCCCGACTGGCCAATGCCCACGAAACGCAGCGTGAGCGAAGAGCCCGGCGTGCCGGTACCCAAACGACGACTCAGGTAGGCAACCAGCTGTTCACGCACCATGGCCTGCAATTCGCGCGGCGGGCCCGGCAGGGCAATGATCATCGCCCGAGGGGCGTCGAATACCAGACCGGCGGCCGTCCCGTTGCGGTTGATCAGGTACGTCCCCCGCACCGGCACCTGGGTCTGAATGCGCAGGTTCGCCCGCAGGCCATCCGGCCGGACGCCGAACCGCCGAGCCATCCGATCCACGAGCTGCGGGTCTTCTTCCAGCCGAATACCGGTGAACTCCGCCAACGCCTGGCGGGTGATGTCGTTGTCCGTCGGGCCCAGTCCGCCGGTGACGATCACCAGCCGGGCCTTGGCCGTGGCGAAGTGCAAGGCGTCCTTCAGCTCTTGCACGTTGTCGTCCACGCTCATCGACCCGACACAGCGAAAACCCAAGGGCTTCAGCGTGCGAGTGAGGAACAAAGTGTGGCTGTCGGCATAGGCCCCTTGAAGGAGCTCCCGGCCGGTGACAACGATCATGTACGGTATCGGTTCGGTGGCCGACGCATCGCCTCCGGCGGCCCGTGGCGCGGTGAACAAACCTGCAAACACAGCAACGATCCCCGTCACCACAACCCAACCACCGAAGACCGACCATCTCGCCATACCGCCATCTCCCCATAGAACCTCCAACTTCGCTCTGTCCATCGTTGCCACGCTTTTTTTCTCTTCTTCCACCGTGCCCGGGGCAGCGTTCAGCCATCGACGGGCTTGTGTTCATCAAGCGACGATCGGTACTGGCGAAAAGCCTCCGGCAGAAACCGCACCAGGTCGCTGGCGATCAACGATTCCTGGCCCAACCGGGCCGCAGCCAAGTCGCCGGCCAGGCCATGGAGATAGATTCCCAGACGCGCGGCGTCCAGCGGCGCCAGGCCCTGGGCTGCCAAGGCGGCGATCAGCCCTGTCAGGACGTCTCCGGCCCCCCCGGTGGCCATCCCGGGGTTGCCCGTGGTATTGCGCGTCCAGCGCCGGCCGTCGGTGACCAACGTCCGGTGGGTTTTCAACACGATGATCACGCCCCAGCGGTCCGCCAGTCGGATGGCTTCCTCCTCCCAACGCTCCCGTGGCAGGCGGCCGGAGCCGGTCAACCGGCCGAATTCACCGGGGTGTGGCGTCAAGATCCTCGGGCCGGCTGCGCGGGGGATGAGCTCCGGACGGCTGGCCAACGCGTTCAACCCGTCGGCATCCACGACCATGGGCTGCTCCAACCGCGTATAGAGCGAGCCGACCAGGGCAGTCAAACCCGGCGATCGACCCATTCCCGGCCCGAAACCGAGCACGGTGGCCTGGGCTGCCAGACGCTCGATGTCCACTCGAGCGGCCAAAGCGATCCGCCCGTTGCGATCCGACGGCAGGGGCATGGTCATGTAAGAGGGTTCGATCGCAGCCACCGTGTCCAGGCAGACGTCGGGTACGGCCAAACGCACCAAGCCAGCCCCGCCGCGAAGGGCCGCCATGCCCGCCAAAGCAATGGCGCCGGCCATCCCGCGCGAGCCGCCCACCAACAGCACCAGCCCGAAATGCCCCTTGTGGCTGTCCGCGGCCCGCGGCTCCGGCACGGGCAACCCGCCGGCCACCACGTCCCCGGCGTCGCTCATGCTTCGCTCCGTGCCCTGGCCGTGTTCCGGGCAATCAACCCGGCGATGTAGCCCCCCTTGAATCCCGCGTCGATGTTGACCACCGTGACGTTGGCCGCGCAGCTGTTGAGCATCCCCAAAAGCGCCGCCAACCCGCCGAAACTGGCCCCATACCCCACGCTCGTCGGCACGGCGATCACCGGACAAGCGACGTGCCCTCCCACCACACTGGGAAGCGCCCCTTCCATACCCGCCACGACGACCACCGCGTCGGCGCTGCGCAACAGGGGCAGGTTGGCCGCCAGCCGGTGGGGGCCGGCCACCCCGACGTCCTGGATCAACTCCACCTCGGCCCCCGTCCACAACGCCGTTTCGCGGGCCTCCTCGGCCACGGGCAGGTCGCTGGTGCCGGCCGTCACCACAGTCACTCGGCCCACCCGCGTCGGCTCCGCCCCCCGATCGTCCGCTGCAGCTTCCACAGGTATACGGAACGTACGGCCGATACGGTTGTACTGCCCAGTGGGGAACTTTGGCCCCAGTTCCGCGGCCTGTTCCGGGCTCATGCGTGTGGCCAATACGTCGACGCCGTTCTCCCGCAGGGCCCGGAAGATTTTCTCCAAGGCCGCCACGGTCTTGCCCTGCGCAAACACCACTTCGGGAAAACCGCATCGGCCTGCGCGATCCAGATCCACCTGGGCCTCGCCCACGTCGGCGATCCCCCACGTGCGCAACCGGTGCGCGAACTGCTCGGCGGTCACTTCGCCCGCCAACAGCTTGGCCGCCAACGCTTCGATCACTGCTCGATCCATGCCCCTTATGATACCCTACGGCGCTGGCCGATCGTAGCCGCCCGAGCGGGCCGGTGTGCTGCCGGACAAGTGCCAGACATTGTGGTGGTTCAGGATTGGCCAAAAGTTGTACACACAGGGGGGGCCCGGTCTTCCCCGTCATTCGCCCCCCCGGGAACCGGTCCGATCCTTTCGACTCCGTGAACGTGACTGGAGAAACCCTGCCAGCCGGACCGGAACCGACGCGGCTTGATTTCGCGGGGCCGGACCTCTTCGGCCCACCTCATGCCCGCCGCCATGGGGGGCCCGCCGCTTTGCGGCCTTTGCCGGCCAGCGTCCACCGGGCCAACACGCTCCGGGCGTAGGTCGGTAGCCGCGTCGAGGCCCAGTCTCGTTACGATCTCTGTCGAGGCCGGAGCCGGTTGTCTGGAGAGATCACTTTCAGGCGCTGCTGCCTTCGTTGATGGCCGTATACAGTACGCTTGCCAGTTCCCTTGCTTGTCGAACCGATGAAGCCAGAACGTGTCGCGTTCGTTGACGGCCGTATACAGTATGCTTGCCAGCCTTGGCCGCTTTAACTCGAAGTCCGCGATGTCCGTTCCGCCGTCATCCAGTCTGGTTGTTGTCGTCCATTTCGTAAAGCAGGCCCAGGTACGACGTATGGTCCGTACATGGTCCGTGCTCTGGAGGATGTCGATGAGCGTGACGTTCCCGTCCGCATCGGGCGTCAGGCCCAGATCGGCTGCCTCGCTTGCAGTCAGGACGCTCAGCACGTTGAACTTCGCTCAGGCAATACCGTCAGCCGACCAACGTGTCCGTGGCCTGCGCTATCGGTGTTTCAGGCTTTGGTTCATTTTGGCCCCTTTCCGGGTGACAAGCTGCCGGAAGCGGTTCGTTCGCAGTAACGCCTCAAGGCGGAATGATCGTCCCCGTTTGCCGGCGCCCCCATTCCGCCTCGAGGCGGTACTACAAACAGAGCAACAGCTTGCTTGGCTCCCAGACTGTCATCCGGTTTTGCACCATGCCGTCGTTCACAACGTTCCGAGGGCTGTGTCGGCTGGGCTCTTGTGCTACCGTGGATGCCTGTGCCGGCCTTGCGTACCCATTCCTGGTGCCGCTTGTCCCGCCCGTGGGGGGTGGTCGGCGAGAAAACCTGCCGCTGGTGACAGGGTCGCCCAGGGGGCCTGGATGGCCGGCGGCCGATACGGTAACGTGACGTTTTTTGGGGCGAAAGGTTTTGCGGCAGGCCATGGTTCGCACGAGATTTGCTCCCAGTCCTACGGGTTACTTGCACATTGGTGGGGTCCGCACCGCTCTTTTCTGCTGGCTTTTTGCCCGCCGCCATGGAGGGCAATTCATTTTGCGGATCGACGACACCGACCGGGATCGGAACGTCGAGGAAGCGTTGCGGCCCATCTTGGAGGGGCTGCGGTGGCTGGGGATCGATTGGGACGAAGGCCCCGAGGTCGGGGGGCCCCACGCCCCTTATTATCAATCCCGGCGGGTCGATCGTCATCGCACAGCGGTGGAGCGGCTGATCGAAGTCGACGCCGCGTACCGGGACTACGCGACGCCGGAGGAGATCCAGGCGGAGCGGGAGGCGGCCCGGCGCGAGGGGCGTCCGTTCGTCTACAGCCGCCGCTGGATGGCTACCACACCCGCCGAGGCGGCTCGGTTCGAGGCCCAGGGGCGGCGGCCCGTGGTGCGGCTGAAAATGCCTCGCGAGGGGACCCTCGTCGTAGAGGACCTGGTGCGCGGGACCGTCGAGTTCCAGTGGGCCCAGGAGCAGGACCACGTGATCCAGCGCTCCGACGGCTCGTGTCTGTATCATCTGGCCAGCGCCGTGGACGACCATGATTTCCAGATCACCCATGTGATCCGTGCCGAGGAGCATCTTTCCAATACCCCCCGGCAGGTCTTCATCGCCCGGGCCCTGGGGTACCCGCTGCCGCGCTACGCCCATTTGCCGTTGGTGGCCGAGCCGGGAAGCAGGACAAAACTGAGTAAGCGTAAGCTGGCCAAGTACTTGAGAAACCGGGACTTTGCCCAACTGATGGAGCATGGCCGGCGGATCCTTGAGCGTTTGGGGCGCGAGGTGGACCTGGAGACGTTCAATCCCGTGATCGTGGACTTCTATCGCCAGGTGGGCTATCTGCCCGAGGCCCTCCTGAATTATCTGGCCCTTTTGGGGTGGTCGCTGGACGATCGCACGGAGCATTTCACCCGTGAGGAGCTGGTACAGCGCTTTTCGCTGGAGAAGGTCAACCGAGCGCCGGCCAGCTTCGATCCGCAGAAGCTGCGGGCCTTTCAGGTCCGACACATGCTCGCGGTGCCTGTCCAGCGGCGGGTTGAACTAGTGTTGCCTTTTCTGCAGCAGGCAGGCCTGGTGGGCAGTCCGCCGAGTGCCGAGGAGCGGTTGCGCTTGACCGGCGTGGTGGAGGCGGCGGGGGACCGGATCAAGGTGGCCGGCGACATCCTGGAATTCGTCGAGTTTTTCGTTCCTGCCGACCGGCTGCCGTACGACGAGAAAGCCGTGACGAAACGGCTGCGCCAGCCGCCGGAGGCCAAAGGGCTGGTGAGCAGGTTCCGAGAGGAGCTGGCGACGGCCGAACGGTTCGAGGCGGAGGAGCTGGAGCGGTGCTTGCATGGGTTCGTGGAGCGGGAAGGGATCAAGGTGGGCCAGATCATCCACGCCCTGCGGGTGGCGATTACGGGTAAGACGGTCGGGTTGGGGATGTTCGAGACGATGGCCATCCTGGGCCGCCAGCAGTGCCTGGATCGCATCGATCGGGCGTTGGGCCTGGTGTAAGTCGCGCCAGGGCGTCTGGGATTCGTTCTCGACCTGACCCTCCATGACGAAACGTTGCACAACCATGAGCGTCAAACGTTCAACACGGCTCGATTTCATCCGTGAGATCATCAACGAGGACAACCGCACGGGCAAGCACGGCGGGCGCGTGCACACGCGGTTCCCGCCCGAGCCGAATGGGTATTTGCACATCGGCCACGCCAAATCGATCTGCTTGAACTTCGGCATCGCCGAGGAGTACGGCGGACTGTGTAACCTGCGCTTCGATGACACGAATCCCGTGAAAGAAGAGCAGGAGTACATCGATGCCATCAAGGAGGATGTCCACTGGCTGGGGTTCGATTGGGGCGACCGCGAGTACTACGCCTCGGACTACTTCGAACAGCTCTACCAGTGGGCAGTCCAGCTGGTGAAGAAGGGCAAGGCGTACGTCTGCGATCTGACTCCCGAGCAGGTGCGCGAGTACCGCGGGACGCTGACCGAGCCGGGTCGGGAAAGCCCCTATCGCAACCGGTCCGTGGAAGAGAACCTGGAGCTGCTCGAAGGGATGCGTGCCGGGCGGTTCCCGGACGGATCTCGCACATTGCGGGCCAAGATCGACATGGCCCATCCCAATCTCAACATGCGCGACCCGGTAATGTACCGCATCCTGCACGCCTGCCATCCGCGCACCGGCGACCGCTGGTGCATCTATCCGACTTATGATTTCGCCCACGGCCAGTGCGATTCCATCGAACGGATCACCCATTCGATCTGCACGCTGGAGTTCGAAAACCATCGCCCCCTGTACGACTGGTTCCTCGACCAGCTGGGCATCTTCCACCCGCAGCAGATTGAATTCGCCCGGCTCAACTTGACGTATACGGTATTGAGTAAACGGAAGCTGCTGCGGCTGGTCGAGGAGGGCCACGTACGCGGCTGGGACGACCCTCGCATGCCCACTTTGCGCGGCATGCGTCGCCGTGGTTACACGCCCCAGGCGATCCGCAATTTTTGCGAGCGGATCGGCGTGGCCAAGTTCAACAGCACCGTGGACATCGACCTGTTGGAGCATTGTCTTCGCGAGGATCTGAACCGACGGGCCCCGCGGGTGATGGCCGTGCTGCGTCCTTTGCGCGTGGTCATCGATAACTACCCCGAGGGTGGGGTGGAACAGATGGAGGCGATCAACAACCCCGAGGACCCCGGCGCGGGGACGCGCAAGGTGCCCTTTTCACGCGTGTTGTACATCGAGCGGGATGACTTCCGGGAGGAACCGCCCAAGCGGTTCTACCGGCTGGCCCCGGGACGCGAAGTGCGATTGCGATACGCTTATTTCGTCACCTGCCGGGAGGTGGTCAAGGACGAGGAGACGGGCGAGGTGGTCGAGCTCCGGTGCACGTACGACCCGGCCACGCGCGGCGGCGCTGCCCCGGACGGACGGAAGGTGAAAGCGACCCTGCATTGGGTCTCGGCCGCCCATGCCCTGGAGGCCGAGGTGCGGCTCTACGATCACCTGTTCACCGAGCCTTACCCGGAAGACGTCGGAGAGGGCGGTTTCACCGACTGCCTCAACCCCCGCTCGCTGGAGGTGATCCCCCGGTGCTGGGTGGAACCCAGCCTGGCCCCGGCGCAGCCCCTGGAGATCTACCAGTTCGAACGGCTGGGCTACTTCTGCGTCGATCCGGATTCCACCTGCCAAAAGCTGGTGTTCAACCGCACCGTCACGCTCAAGGACAGGTGGGCCAAGATCGAAAAGGCGGGCAAGGCGAACGTGTAGCATGAGGAGGAAGCCCGGCGGGCGCCGCACCGCCGCCGCGGCGCGGTGTTGTGGACGGCGGAACGGGGGCCTGTGTCAGGCCCACCTGCGGCGTCGCACCGCGCGGTCTGGCCGCGCCGCTGAGCCGTTCGTTACGGTGGATCCCGGATTCCGGCAGGCCGCGGGTGGGCTGCGGTTGCGGGAGGAGCCAGAGGACCGCGAGTCCCCGTAGCGCGGAGGCCGCGGCGGGAGCGGTTGGATCGCCAAGAGTTCCCCTGTCTGAGTATCTGACTATCTGACTATCTGACAAGGATCGAATCGATGCCGTTGGTGGTTGTCGGGTCTGTGGCGCTGGATACGATCGAGACGCCGAGTGAACGGCGCGACGAAGTGCTGGGCGGTTCGGCGGTCTATTTTTCTTACGCCGCCAGCTACTTTACGCCCGTGCGGCTGGTGGCCGCCGTGGGCGACGACTGGCCCGCCGAACACACGGAACTGCTCAAAGCGCGACAGATCGACACGACGGGCCTCCAGGTGATCCGCGGTGCCAAGACGTTCCGCTGGCACGGCCGCTACGCGGAGAATATGAACGACCGGGAAACCGTCGAGGTCCAGCTGAACGTGATGGATCAATTCGATCCGCTCTTACCGGAATCCTACCGGCGCTGCCAGTATCTTTTCCTGGCCAACGGTTCCACGCGGCTCCAGCTGAAGGTGCTGGACCAGGCGCCCGGCGTGAACCTGGCCGTGGCGGACACGATGGACCTGTGGATCAACACGGAGCGCGAGGAGTTGATGGAGCTGCTGCGTCGCGTCGACGGCCTGGTACTCAACGACAGCGAAGCAAAGCTGCTCACAGGCGAAACGAACCTCGTGCGGGCCGGCCATCACGTCCGCCGAATGGGGCCTTCGTTCGTGGTGATCAAGAAAGGCGAGCACGGGGCAATGTTCTTCAGCAGGCACGAGACGTACGTCTTGCCGGCTTACCCGACAGAGCGGGTGGTTGATCCCACGGGTGCCGGGGACAGTTTCGCCGGCGGGATGATGGGGTACTTGGCCGAAGAGGGCAATTTCGAGCCCACGACGCTCAAGAAGGCCATGGCCTACGGCATCCTGGTGGCCAGTTTCACGGTGGAGCAGTTCAGCGTGGAAGGCCTCCAACGGACCGACCGCGACGCCCTGGAGCGCCGCATGCGCGAGTACCAGCAGATGCTGACTTTCTAGCCCCAGTAGGCCCACCACAAGGCCGGCAGGAGGCCATCGCCATCGGACTCATCGGCCGCCCGTTCCGCCTTGGGTTGCCCCACCGGGTCGGTCCGCTGCTGCACGCTCCACTGGGAAGCCAGCATCGCCGGGTCCTGGTCGCCCACCGCACTGGCCGGCGCAGCCAACGCGGCCGGGCCAAGGGAGCCGGCGTTGTCGCCGCTGGCCGGCGGGTTCCAGGCCACCTCACCGAACAGCTTGTCTACTATGGTCACGTAGTCGCTACCGCGCAGGACCCACGAGCCCGTCCGTTCGATCACTTCATCCTCAGGCCGCGGGTACAGGTGGGCATGATCGGCCGACGAGTCGCCTTCCCGTCCGGTGAGCCTGGTGACGTTGAAACCGTCCAGAAAGTATTGGAAGCGTCCCGCGCGGTAGGAGACCTCCGGCCGGCCGCCGGGCGTGGCCACGAAGAGGTCATCGAAGGCCGTATCCACCAGCCGCGCCACGTCCTCGCCGTCCCCGGCGTCGACCCTCACCTCTTCGTAGCGCACCACCCGGTGCATCCACCCGGTGGAGGCCAGCCGGCCGTAGATCTCCGTGGCGCGGAAACCGTCCGCCTCGGGCGAACCGACCAGTTCAGCCCGGTCGCGCCCGGCGCGGCCCACGCTATGAATCTGCTCGAAACCGACCGCTGTGAACTCGGCGTCCGCTGGTGTGCTCAACGTCCCTTGGCCCCCGCTGGCCTGGTAGAGATCATCGCCCCCTGTGCCGTAGAGAAGGGCATAGTCGCCGGGGCCCGCCGTCGCGGTGACGGAGTCGAACCCGCTGGTGCGGATCAAGAACTGCTGCGCCACCTGACTCGCACCGCTGAATGGATCGCCGTCGTACAGTTTGGCATCGGTCCCGGCCGTCGTGTGGAAGGTGGTCGGAAGGGACGACGCCGGATCGTCGCGCAGCCGAGCGATATCGTAACCTCGGTTTCCGGAGGAACCGATTTCGTCGGCAAAGAGGTTCACCTCCCGGAAACCGTCCAAGCGGTGCGAGAAGCCCGGTCCCGTAAGGCTTGCCGAACTCGGGTCGGCCACGGCCTGGTCATCTCCCGCCGAACCGTACAGCCGCGCCGTATCGCCGCCACCCTCGGAACGAACATAGACCACGGGGAACCCCACGGCGCGCTGGAAGAACTCCACCGGATTGTCCCCGCCGCGGCTGACCAGTCGGCCGTAGCGCGACGTTCCCGTGTAGACATCTGGACCCCGTGTGCCGGTCAGGTGAGCTTCGTCGCCGCCTCCACCGCCGACCGCCGCGACGCGGGATGTGCCAACCACGCGCACCTCTACACCCGGCCCGTTCAATACCCCTGAATCGGGAAACAGAGAGACGATTTCTCCGCTGGCCGAACCGTAAAGCACGGCCGAATCGTTGCCCGTACCGCGGAACTCGATCCGCGAAACCGTGTCGTCGAAACGGTACTCGACGCCGTTGATCGCCACCGTCCGAAAGCTGCCCGAGCGGTATTCGAAATGGTCCTCGGCGTCGGTTCCCCGCACGGTGACGACCGAGCCGTCCGGAGCGACCTGGACCAGGTTGGCCAACCGCAGATCGACCTTCCCGTCGCTGGCCACACTCACGTAATAGCTCTCCTCCGCGGCCACCGGGTGATCGATCCGCTTGGTCCGAGCCGCCGCGCCCGGCAACTCGGATCCCAACCGGTTACCGGCACCGTCGTACAGCGTCAGGATCACGTCTGCATCCGGATCAGGGGTTGCTTCGATGGTCAACAGTCCCGGATTGACTGTCTGGAAGCGGTACCACAGTTGCCCGCCGGCAGGCTCCAGGCGATCGAGCACCGCGAAGGCAACACGCCCCAGGTCGCGGTCGTTGTCCCGAATAACCACCGTAACGTCGGGGATGGACACTCCATGGTATAACGGGTCGTCGCTGGCCGCTCGATGCCTTACCTTGCCTTGATGATCCCCTTCGACCACCAGGTCATCGACGGCCGAAACTGTCACCAGCTGAGGCTGGTTCCAGTTGATGGGGGTAAATGTCAACGTGGTAACATCCACACGCAACTGATCGCCGGGATCAACGGTGATCGTCACCGGGGCAGCCGGCTGGGACGTGAGGACGACCGAGTAACTGTCCGTCGCCCCGCCCTCCACGACCTCCGTCCCTCCCTCTGTCTGCTGAATGGCCACGCCGGTTCCGTCGTTATCCTCAATGAACACCGTTTCCTGAAGGGCAAACACCTCGCCGTACTTCGGGTCTGCGCTGGAGATGCTGTGAGTGATATACGCCTTGTGTGGGCCTTCGATCAGCTGATCATCGACAGCGCTCACGCGGACCGTCTGGGGCGTGTTCCAGTTCTGGGGTGTGAACACGAGGAACGCGTTGCCGGGGTTAGCCGCATCCACGGCCGTCACCTGGCCCGAGGCGTTCTCCAGCCGCACGGTGACGTCGCGGGTCGGTGCCTGCATCAACACCAACTGGTACGTGTCCTCCCTCCCACCCTCGGCCACGTCCGTGGAACCCTCGGTCGGGATGATCATGATCCCGGGCGCATCGTTGTCGACGATGTTGGTGATCACCCGAGGCATCCCCACGCCGTCGTAGGCCGGATCGCTGCTGGAGCTCACATGCACGATGGAGCTGCGATGGAAGCCTTCCACGTCGCCGTCGTCGACGGCGGCCACGCGGACCGTCTGGGGCACATTCCAGTTGGCGGGAGTGAACACCAGGTAATCGCGGCCAGGATTGGCCGCGTCGACGGCCCTCAGTTCGCCGTCCCGGTTGGTCAGTCTGATCGTCACATCGGCCGCAGGCGGCTGGCTCAGCACCACCTGGTAGGTGTCCTCCACGCCACTTTCGCTCACCGAGGTCACACCGCCGCTCTCCGTTACAATCGCTCCCGGGCCGTTCGGATCGATCACCTGATGGACTTCCGGATTCAAGTCAAACCAAACGGTTCCGGCACCCGTGTTGCTCCAGTCCCGGAAATCAAGCTGGTTCTGCATGACGTAGCCCGATTTGCCATCTTCGGCAAAGGCTTCGATCCAGCCACTGGTCAGCAGATCCATCCCGAATACCCCGTCCAGTCCTTCGATGATGTCGAGCACCATCCATTGCAGGTCGGTCCATACCAGGTCTACGCCTTGCCGGGTCGGCACATGCACCTCGTCGAAGAGAAACACCGGAGCGGTGATCGTGCCCCCGACTCCCCCCACGGTCTCGCGACGGGCGAAGTTGGCATCGCGCTCGTCCAGCACGCCGTCGCGGTTGGAATCCAACCCGAGGGCCTGAGCCAGCGCAGTGGAAAGCACACTCAGCTGGCCCCCCGTGTCAAACAGAAAAGTCCCCGGGGCCGGCACGCCGTTGTGCACCGGCACGGCTGTGAGCAACGGAATGTCCGCCCACACCGGCGGGTGATCTCCTTCGATCACATGCTCGTCCGGGGTCCACCGCATCCGGGTGTCCACTGACACCGAATACCGATACTCGGTGTCCGGTGGGAGAGCGTCGCCGAAATCGACGCTCATATAGATGTCGAGATCCTCGACCACGGTCCACACCGTGTAGTCGAAGGTGGTTACCCGGTCGGCCATCGCGGGCATACCAACAATGCCCCATGGCCCGAACATGCTGATATCGTTGTTGGCATCGGACAAGATCCGCGTATCCAACAGCGTGTTCCGCACCCCACTTGTGCCGGCAAAGTCAAACCTGTAGGGGAGGGAAATGTCGAAGTAATGCGTGCCGGCCACCCCGATTTCTTCAAAACGGCCTTCGGTGGCGTACACGTGCGGCGGGTCATCCATGTCATCCACCGCCGTGGCGAAGGCTAGAATGCTGTTGGCCCCCGTATCCAGGAGGAAGGTATTGAACAGGGTGGGCCCTACGCTCCCGGTGCCCGCCGCATCGGTCAAAAGCTCCACGGCCACCCGGGGCTGATCCCAGGCCACGTTGTCCGACGGCCCCAGGTCGATGTAGGGTCGACCTTCCAGGGGCCCGGCCGACAGCAGCCACCGGCCCTCCAGGGGCTCGAACCGCGCCGCACGCCACGCTCCGCGGTGCCGCCGGGCTTTCCGTGAGCGCAATCCAGGCCGGGCCGCTTGTCCGCCTGCGCACCGTTCTTGGTTGAAAAACCTACGTAGCAGGGGCATAGGGGCTCCTCCCAAATACGCCTTGTCCAGCCTTGCCCTCTGCCTCCCCTTTATCGCTGTGCTGCGTTTTTGTCAATAAAGAGCAACGGAGTCGGGGGACCCGCTCGCCCTGCGCGCCAGGGCGGTGGAGCCGGCCGATTGTGGCCGCCCGGCGCGTGGACTAGAATCGTGGCATTCTCGGCGATACCGGAGTGTGGAAGTTCCATTACTGAAGGAGAGGAGGACCATGAAGCGACGTGAATTCCTGGCCGCTTCCTGCCTGGGCGGACTGGCCTCGTTGGCCAACACCGCTTGCGGGCAAGGTGACCCCTCGCCTGCGGGCAAGGAGTATTACGAACTGCGGTTCTACCGGGTGGAGGCAGGTCCCAAACAGGCGGCTCTGTGCGACTTCCTTGCCGATGCGGCCATCCCGGCGCTGAACCGGATCGGCATCGAACCGGTCGGCGTTTTCCTCGGGCTCGAAGAAAACCTGGGTGGCCTGTACATGCTGTTGCCGCACCCAACGCTCGAGTCGGTGGCCACGGCCAACACCCGACTGCTGAGCGATCCTGAGTTCCTGGCTGCCGGCGCTGCTTTCCTGGACGCGCCTAAACCGGACCCGGCGTACCAGCGTATCGAAAGTTCGCTCCTTTTGGCCTTCGACCACATGCCCCGGCTGGAACGACCCTCGGACAAACCGGGCCGTGTCTTTCAGCTGCGCAGGTACGAAAGCCACAGCGCCAAGAAGGCCAAGAAGAAGATCGAGATGTTCAACGAAGGAGGCGAAATCGCCCTTTTCCGCCGCACGGGGCTCAATCCGGTCTTCTTCGGCGAAGCACTGGTGGGAAGCAGACTGCCCAACCTCACCTACATGCTCGGTTTCGGCGACCGGCCGTCGCTGGAGAAGGCTTGGAAGACGTTCCTGGCCGATCCGGAGTGGGACCGGCTGAAAAGAGATCCTCAGTACAAGGACACGGTATCGAACATCACCAACATCCTGCTGAAGCCGGCCGAGTGCTCGCAGATTTGAGGGCACGGGGACTTTGGCGTTGTTCGCGGAGGCCAGGAAGCATGTACAGACAACATCTGGCGGTTTTCGGGTTTGGCTTGGCCATGGTCCTGTGGGGTGGAGACACCTGCGCCGCCCAGGAGGCGGAAAAGAATCCCTTGGCTGCGCCCCCCAAGGCGATCCGGCGCTGGCAGGCCATGCGCTTCGGAATGTTCATCCATTGGGGGCCGGTGAGTCTGGTGGGCACCGAGATCGGCTGGTCCCGAGCGGGCCCGCGGCGGGGCCATCGCTCGGGCCGTGGAACCCAGGTTCCCGTGGAGATCTACGACAACTTGTACAAGCGATTCAACCCCGTGCGCTTCGACGCGGACGAGTGGGTGCGCATCGCCCAGCGCGCGGGGATGCGGTACCTGGTCTTTACCACCAAACACCACGATGGGTTCTGCAATTTCGACAGCAAGCTGACCGATTACAAGATCACCAGCCCCGAGTCGCCTTACGGCCGCGACATTTGTCGCCAGATTGCCGATGCATGCCACCGCGCCGGGCTGGCCCTCGGCTGGTACTACTCCCCGCCCGACTGGCATCACCCGGATTACCACAACGGCCCTCGCCATGCCCGGTACATCCAGTACCTCCATGGCCAGGTCGAAGAGCTTTTGACGAACTACGGCCGTGTGGACATCATGTGGTTCGACGGGCTGGGTGGCCGCAGCGAAGATTGGGATTCGCCGCGCCTGTTGCGCCTGGTCCGCCGCCTCCAGCCCGAGATCGTGATCAACAACCGCGGCGGCCTGCCGGGCGACTTCGACACGCCCGAACAACGGGTGGGCAGTTTCAACCGCCAGCGGCCTTGGGAAACCTGTATGACTCTGGGGCGCCAATGGGCGTGGAAACCGAACGACCAGCTGAAGTCGGCCACCCAGTGCATCCAGACCCTCCTTCGGGTGGTGGGCGGCGACGGGAA
This sequence comes from Planctomycetota bacterium, assembly GCA_015661985.1. Lineage (GTDB taxonomy): Bacteria > Planctomycetota > Planctomycetia > Pirellulales > Thermoguttaceae > SZUA-1497. The sequence goes on from DQVB01000733.1 coordinate 20,300, forward strand.
CTTCCTGTTCAACGTGGGCCCGATGCCGGACGGGCGGATCGAGCCGCGCCAAGTGGAACGGCTGGAGGCCATGGGGCAGTGGCTCCAGCGGTACGGCGACGGCGTGTACCAGACGCGGGGTGGGCCGTACATGCCCGGCCGCTGGGGCGCTTCGACCTGCCGGGATGAGGCGGTGTGGCTGTTCATCATGAACTGGCCGGAGGAAGGCCCGCTGCGGCTTCCGCCCATCGACCTGGCCATTACGGGTGCGAAAACCCGTTCGGGCGGTCAAGCTCGATTGGAACAAACCCCGGAAGGGCTCGCCGTCTGGTTGGACAAGGACCGGCGCGATGCGATCGCTACGGTGATCCAGTTGACCGTTTCTGGTAAGGCCTTCGATATCCAACCGGTGCGCGTGGGAAGCCTGAGCGGTTCGCTGGCCTTCGGCAAACCGGCCAAGGCCTCCAACGTCTACCGCGATATGCACCACCGGTTCGGTCCGGACAAGGCGCTGGACGACGACCCGGCAACCCGCTGGGCCACCGATGCAGGCACCCACGAGGCGTGGTTGGAGGTTGATTTGGGCCGGCCCCAGGAGATCGGCCGCGCGGTGATATGCGAAGCGTACGCGCACCGAGTGCGCCGCTACGTGCTGGAGGGGCGCCGGGACGGCCAGTGGGTTACGCTCCATGAGGGCACGACGCTGGGCGAGCGAGCCGAGCTACGGTTTGCCCCCGTGACGGCCCGCGTTGTCCGGCTGAATATCATCCAGGCGACCGAAGGCCCGACCATCTGGGAATTCCAGGTTTTTGGCCCTGACGACAAGCCCAAGCACGGCACCTGACCGCTTGGGGCGTCGGAACTGTCCCGAGCCCAGGACCTCCAAGCCCGCGTCGTTGAGCAAACCCGGCCGGACGGTCCCGTCGGATCACAAAAGGACCGCCCGATGAACCGGGAACTCCCCAACGATCCTTCGTGTAACCCAACGATCCGGATCAACCGGCGGGAATGGCGCCGAGTGACGTTGACTTCACTGCAGGGCCGGGCGGCCATTGCCGCTCGCGCTTATCGCTTGGGTGGGCAGCGCCGGAAGGCTGCGCCCTCTGTCTGATAGAGCAGGTGAGACAACCACCTCCTCAGTTATCACAGTAGAGGGCCGGGAGGTAGAACAATGGAGAAGACAAGGTGGTCTGGAATGGATCAGGGGATGGTGGGCGGAACGGAAGGGGGGCGTAGCCCGACTGGAGTTCCCCCCACCACGCCGGCCGCGGCCGCCCCGGGGCCTGTGGCTCAGGGGCTGCGGCGGCACCGGGGCTGAAAACCGATGCCCGACCCCGCTGGCCGCCAATACGTTGCGCCCTTGGGGGCCGAGCGTTCGTCGTACGGCCCGGCTGGGCGCAGGTTATGGCTCGAAACCGCCGCCTGAGGGCGGCACTGCGATTCCGGGGACATTGCCGGCCGCAACGGGCCGCGCCGCGGGGCGCAAAAAAAGCCCCGGAACCGGCCGGATCCGGGGCCTTTTGGTTGAGATCCGGCGACACCTACTCTCGCGCTTTTGGCACTACCATCGGCCCTGGAAGCTTAACTACCGTGTTCGGGATGGGAACGGGTGTGGCCTTCCAGGTATGGTCACCGGAAAGAAGCGCGCAAC
>DQVB01000602.1 GCA_015661985.1 Planctomycetota bacterium
ATGCCCAATCGACATAACCGAAAACCCCCAAAATCATCCAAGACCAGTTTCAGATGGCTGAAGTGTTACCCTTTTTTGGTGCGGCGTAGAAGCCCACACCCTCTGGGCGTGGTCAGAGAACGGAACGGCTCGGCCGTTCAGGGTTGCCTCGAGAAGTCGCGGTGGCGAAGCTATGAATCGGGCATAAGGCCGGCAGCTCTGGTGGTGGATAGCCCGATTCAAGCGATTTCTGTTTACTTGGATGTGTTCTTGCAGCAGCTCGGCGATCAGCTCGTTCTTCTCGGTGGCTTTTCGCTCGAGCTGCTCGATCCGTCGCTGTTCGGCCTGTTGTTGGCGCCGATCTTGCGGCCCCGCGCAGGAAGACCGACTCGGTGTTGTCCAAGACCTGCCTCACCCACTGATGGATTTGGCTTGGCTGGAGCTGATACTCCTCGGCCAACCTGGAGACGGGTTCCTTTCCGGCCACATGTCGGCGACCGATTTCCGCCTTCTGGGCCGCTGTGAAATGACGTCGTCGCTTGGTCATGATGGAATCCTGCTACGGGAAGCTTGGCCCACGCAGAAGGAAATTCCAGTTCCAGGAAGGGCGGGATACTGCGACCGGGCAGGAGGGATTGGCAATCCGTCCTGCGATCATCCGTGCACGACGGCCGCATCATGACGCACTAAGACTAGAGGAAGTGTACCCGGCTGGCTCGGCGTTTTCCAGCGATCTGCGAGGGGGAATCGCCGCGCGATCGCCGGTCCGAGGAACGTCGATTCCACCATCGCGCCAACGTGGCGATCACCTCTTCGGCCGACGATCCCTTTCGGCCAGATGATACGATAGGGCTGCTGCGCGTGCGACAATTGGAGGCGAGGGACCGTTATGAAAGGGCAAATGGCAAGTGCGCCAAGGGGGCCGGACCCGTAGGCCGCGCAGCGCCCGCAGTTTAGGGGCGTTTCGCCGGCCAAGGCGTTTGCCAGGGACCGTGTGAGGCTCGGAGAACCGCCGCTTTACGGCCACAGGCCGTTCGGGGCCAAGGCCCGTGAGATTTCGTGCGTTCTTGGCAGGGCGCCCGCCCTTCCGCTGGACTTCACGCGGCCTCCGGGTAGAATCGTCAGCAGTGTGGGATGGCCGATTGCCGGCGAGGTCGAATGGGCAGGCAGCTGAGTATTGGCTTTCCGTCAAGGGCAAGAGCCCAGCGGGCCGGCCTTCCCCTGTGCTGGTCCCGTGGCCTGCGCAACCAACAACCCAACACCCGAGCAGGAGATCATGATGAAAAGACCGATGGACGGAGCTGCCTCTACCCGCCGTCAGTTCCTTAAGCGGAGCGGTTCGATGGCCGCGGCTACAACTGCGCTGGCCAGCTCCGTGCCCCGGGTACACGCGGGGGAAGAGAACACGATCCGCTTGGCCCTGATCGGCTGCGGCGGCCGAGGCACCGGGGCTGTGGGCAACGCGATGAAGACTCAGGACCAGGGCCCCATTGAACTCTACGCCGCCGCCGATCTGCTGGAGAGTCGCATGGAAGGTTCGCTGAAGGCGTTGCGGAAGCGGTTCGGGGACCGGATCAACGTCACGCCGGATCGCAGGTTCCTTGGCTTCGACGCCTACAAGAAGGCCATCGATCTGCTCCGCCCCGGTGATATCGCTATGTGCACCACCCGGGCTTACATCCGCCCGCTCCATGTGGAGTATGCGGTCCGGAAGGGGATCCACGTGTTCATGGAAAAGCCCTTTTCCCCCGACCCCGTGGGGCTCCGAAGGATGCTCCGTGCCGGCGAGGAGGCGGAAAGGAAAGGGGTGAAGATCGCCGCCGGGCTCCAGTGCCGTCATTCGCCAGCCCGGGCAGCGCTGATCCACGAGATCCAAAGCGGTAAGATGGGAGAGCTCTGCTACATCCGGGCGAACCGCCTTACCGGACGTCGATGGATGCGCAGCATGGGCGAGAAATCGAATGACCTGATCGAGCAGCTCCAGTTCGGCAAGATCCACTTGTTCTGGGTCGGCTCCGGACATATGGTGGACAACCTGATCCACCAGATCGACGAATGCTGCTGGCTGATGGACGATTGGCCCGTCTCCTGCCACGGAATGGGAGGCCGGGAAGTCCACAGCGACGACCATGGCCAGAATGTGGACGTCTATTCGATGGAATACACCTTCCCCAACGGCAAGAAGGCATTCTGCGGGTTCCGCCGTGCGCTGAAAGGACATTCCGAATTCGCGACCTTCGTCCATTGCAGCAAGAAAGCAGGCCAGTTCTCCGGGAGGGTTCACAAAGCCACCGTCCACATGTTCAAAGACCACCGGATTTCCAAAGACAACATCGCGTGGTCGCCCGAGCCGGACAAGGAAAACCCGTGGGACTACGAATGGATCGATTTCATCAAAAGCATCCGGAACGACCGGCCACACAACGAAGCCAAACGGGCAGTGTACGCGGATTTCGCCGCCCTCATGGGACGTGCGGCGGCGCATCTCAACCGGATTGTCACCTGGGAAGAGGTGACCAACTCCCAGTTTCAGTTCTGTAACTACCTGGATGAACTGACCTATGACAGTCCGCCGCCGGTGAAGGCCGACCAGGAGGGTTACTTCCCCGCGCCGGAGGCTGGCCAGTGGAAGGAACTCTGAACCAGCGTTCGGTCCCGATTGCCGGCCGGCTGGGGATCATGCATCGATCCCGGTACCAGGCCACCCTGGATGTGTCTTGGCCAGACTCCCTCCGGCAGCAGCGCGCCTGCGATAGTGGGTTTCACCCCGAGCTCTCATAACACCAAGTCAGGATCTACCGGGCCAACGGGTGGAACTGGGCGAACTTGTAACCATCACCTTCGCGAACCGCCCGTTGGGCCATGTAGTCGGCCACCTTCTTGGCCGCATCGATCAATTCCGGGTTGTCCAGATACTTGCCTGCGGCGGCCAAACCCAGCACCACGCCCGTTTGGCCGTAGTCCAGGGCGATGTTGATCCGCTTGAAATGGCGCCAATCGGGGCAGGCCAACGCGCCGTCGATTTCGACCGCAGATCCGGCCACGAGGTTCGCGATCTTCTCAATCGCCGCACGAATCCGTCCGACCAGGTCGCCATCCCTCGGGGCGACCGCATCAGCGCAGAGCATGAGGAAGTGGCCAGCGCCGCCAACGCCACCACACACGCCGAATCCCGCGTCGCCACCGGGATTCGGCAGCGGGGCCGTCCGCTGGTAGCCCAGGACCATGTTCACAGCGTACGTGGCGGCCCCGTTGGCATACGGCATGCACTCGGCAGCAAATTCCGGGTCAGCCTTGTGGTTCGCCCGGGCGCCGCGCAGAAGGGCCCACCCGATTCCACCGGTGCCGCTGCCGTATCCGATGTTCTTCGACTTGGCTTCATGCCGCATGTACGGCCAGACGTATCCGCCGCGCGCCTCGCGAGCCGCGCTCATCACATACCGCAGGCTTCCGTCGGCCATGGACAACGGTGTCGTACCGTCCGAGAGCTCGAGGTCGGGCATTGTCTCGGCCAGCCGCAGCTCGGCTCGCAGCCGATCGTCCCGGGTTGCCCCGTATGCGTCCAGCAGCGTGTCGATCAGGTTTCCCAACCCATGGGAATGCCCTGCCAGCAAGCCTGGCGGACGGCCGTTGGGCCGATACGAGCCGGACCAGGCGTACCCGGTGCCAAAGCGCGTCCTGCGCCGGCGCGCGCAGCGTTCCACCAACGTCCGTGTGGCGGCCAGGGCCGTCTCCCGGTACCGGCCGTCGCCGCACCGCTCGTATCCCGCCAGGAACATGCGGATCACGTGAGACATGCCCGGTATGCTGATTCGCCGGTTCGGATGGCCCTTCGGCGCACTGGTGGACATGTACCAGTACACATGGCCCCGCTCGTCGCTCTGGGCAACCGAGATGAGCCAATTCAGCGCGCCCTTCCAGTACTTGTCGCATTCCGGTGCGACCTCGGACAACCCTAAAGCACCGTGCGCGATCCGCCGTCATCCGGCCCGCTGGCCCGCACGGATGGTCTGTTGTTCCAGCTCCCTGTTGCGCTTCCACAAATGGTATCGAACGGTCCTCACAGAGGCACACATCCGCACACATTTGTAGTCCGGCGTAACGCTGGCATGAAGATCCTCCCACACTCGCTCGATCCGATTGCCACCCGGACAGTACGGAGGTAAAAAGTGTAGCTCGTGTCTGTCGGAAAAGGACGATTGGTCGGTGGGGATAGGGCCAAAGGCGGCCGAGGGACGCCGAAGATGGGGGG
>DQVB01000750.1 GCA_015661985.1 Planctomycetota bacterium
CCGCAATCCGAAGCCAGGTCCACCTGGACCGGCGGCCAGGAAGTTGGGCATTGGCACGGCGACTGTCCCGCACCGACCTTCAGCGATCTTCAACTACAGCGATCTTCAACTACGATGCGGAAGCCCACGTTATGGACGGGTTGCCAAGGTGGGAAGGCCAGCCGGAAGGAGGACCGGCACCGTTTGGGGCGATCGTAGAACGATCCGCCCCGGACCACTCGCTTCTGGCCCACAGTGGCCGACGCCGTGTCGTTGCGACCGTCGTCATCGTTGTAAGGATAGGGTCGATACAGCGAACGAGTCCACTCGGCGGCGTTGCCGTGCATGTCGTACAGGCCCCAAGCGTTGGGGCGGTACGAGGCGACGTCGGTCGTGGCGATCGCCTGATCGTCGAAATGCATATCGCAGGGAATCGGCTGCAGGTTGGCCACGCCCGCGGTGCCCGTGTAGATGCAGGCCAGCGACCGATCAGCCATATTGGCCCAGGCCGAGAAATCGGCTCCGGGGTCGCCGTAACACAAGGCGCTGGCGCTGGCGGCTCGGGCCGCGTACTCCCATTGTGCCTCGGTGGGCAGCGTCACCTGACGTCCCGTCCTGGCCGAGAGCCACCGGCAGAAACTCATCGCATGGCACCACGACACGCGCACCACCGGCTGATTCGGCCCATCCAGTTGAATGCCCGGGCCGTCCGCATCGATCTGTCGTTTGGTGAACAGACCGGACGAATGGTCGGGCTGGAAACGGCGGAACTGGGCGTTGGTGATTTCCGTCCGGCTGATCCAGAAGCCGTCCTCGATCTGAACGATTGACGCCGGCCACTCGTCGGCATCACCATCGCCCGTGGTGTCTCCCATGACGAATCGTCCGGCCGGCAAGCGGACCAGCTCGATCCGCTGGCCATCGCCCAGATCCAGGATCATCGTTTTGCGCCGCGGCCTCCGGCGGACGGGTTCGCCCAGCTGCTCAAACAGGCCTGCCACCTGCCGGCGTCGCTCGGCGCGCGCCATGCCGTGGCGGCGTTCCACGTCCGTCCGTCTCGCCGTGGCGGGCCGTTCCGCATCGCCCCCGCGCGATGCCCGGTCGTCCAGGCCGTCGTCGTTCGTCTCAAGCGTGCCGCCGGACGGTCGCGCGGCATCTGACCCTTGCCGGAATGGGGGCACGGTTTCCGGATCCGTCTTCGGGCCGCCGGCGGCCAGGGCCAGCTCGTAGCGGCGCCGATCGGCACGGCCCGGGACCTCGGCCACCTCGCCCCACGTGCCATGGCAGGGACCATTCAGGTCGATCCACGTGATGATCCGGTCCCACGCCTCCTGGTCCAGCCGGACGCCGTAATGGCCTTTCTTGAGCATCTGCACCAACTCGCTCGTATCCGCATGGTACTCGCCCGGCACGAGGAGCGTGGCAGCGTCTTCGATGTTCACTCGGCGGATGAAAGGGATCAGTGCTTCGTAGGCCGGCGTGTAGGCGGTTTTCAGTTCGCCGTACGGCTCGGGCATGCCTTTGCATAGCCGGAATCGCTGCGGGTACCGCTGGACGAGTGATGGGTCGATACGCGTGGCACCCAGGCGAGTGAGGGGCAGCCCCTGGTAGTCGTCCACCAGTCGCTCGTCGCGGAGGTCGGGAATCTGTTGGCCGTCGTCCCGCGGCTGGCCGTTGTGACACGCCACGCAGTACCGGTCGAGCACGGGCTGTATTTCACGGGCGAAATCGAATCCCCGTGGCGGGCCGTACCACGGTTCGATTTCCGATACGGGCCGCTGCGATGCGATATCATCGCGGACGACGGGCGAATCCCGCGGTGTTTCGTGGCAGCCTACGCAGGAAGCCGTCTCGCCCGGCATGGCCGTGTACCAGCTCCGCATCAGCTGCACCGCCTTGCCCTCAGCATCCAACGCCTGAAGTGAGATAGGCGTCGAGGCCGGCACACGGAACCTGGCCGAACCGTCCTCGTAAACGGGCACCGTACCCAGGATGCGCATCACCTCCCAGGGGCCGGCGCGGCCGATCTTGTCCGGGCCCGCCATGCCGGGGAATCCGAAGTGATAGGCCACGACGCGAAGCTTCCTGATCACCCCGCGCGGCACACCCGCCAGCCCCGGCCCGCGGTAAATGTCGTGCAGTACCACGACGGCATCGTCACTCGCCGGATCCGTGCGGTCGGGGATCGTCGGCGGCCGCGGCCGCCGACGGATCGGCAGCGGCTCGAAGAAGTCGCACCGCGGATCAACCAGTACGGGGACCACGTTGTCGAACACATCGACCAGGTAGATGCCCCAAGGATCCTTCGGGCGGGGCTGCATGGCCGCCAGGATGTACTTGTCGCTGAGCGGGTACGGATGCAAGAACTGCGGCCGGGCCTTGGCTGTGAGCCGGTCGATGGCCACCGGCACGATCGGCTCGCCCCGGTGGGTGATGCGGTACACGATACCGGAGGCGCCGGTGAAGCCCTTGGAGATGTCCAGCACGGCCAACTCGCCGGTCCGGTTGCTGCCGTGATAACCCGCCAAAATGGCGACGACTCGATTCGGCTTGCCCGGCACAGCCCTCGGAAAGAACAGACAGTTCGGGTAGTAGCAGTTGCTCCCGTACGCGGCCCGCTGCCCTGTCCCATCCGGGTTCATCACCATGAGCGGCCGCAGGTATGCGTGGAGAACGCCCGTATAGTCCCAGCGGCTGTAAATCACTTGACCGTTGGGCAGCACCGATGGATGGAGATCCAAGTCCTGGTCGAAACAGAGTTGGCGTACCTTCGTCCCGTCCGCATCCATGATATAGAGACAACACGCCCGCTCGCGCCCGTGCCAACAGGGCACACCGGTAAACGACGCGGTTGAGGCGAACACAATGCGGCCGTCAGGCAGGTAACAGGCGTCAAAGTTGTCCACGCCCGGCACTTCCCGTGACACCTGGCGCAGTCCGTGCCCGTCTATGCCGATCTCCCAGATCTGCCACGTGCGGCCGTTCGGCATGGTCAGCAACAGGCGATCGGCGTCGAAGTGCAAGTCCATCTCGCCCACGTATCGGCCGCCGGGCGGGCGGAAGAGTGTTCTCAGACGCCCGCCGGGACGTACTGGTGAAAGGATCGCCAGCTCGTTGTCGTAGCCGGTCTGCTTCAGGCAGGAATTGCACTGGTGGTTGGTGGGCAGGCCCAACTGGCCTCGCTTGCGCCGCAACACCAGCATGCGGTCGAAATCGATGAGCGGGTTGGCCAAAAGGGCTTCCTCGCGCAGTCGGCGGAAGGCAGCCCACACTGCGGGCGAATCTTCGTGGCGTCGTTCCCACAACGCTTCCCATCGGCACAGGTACTCGGCACCGTTCGCATAAGCATCGCCAAACTGCTCCATCAGGTCCTCGATGGCCAACCCCAAACACTCCAGCTGGTAGGCCAACGTCTGCTTGCGCGCGGCAACCCGCGGGTCGTATTGCGGGGGACGATGGATGAACCGCGTCTTTGCCGGGGGCGCGGTGCGCACAGGTGGTACGAGCCAGGAGGGGTCGATGGGCCCCACCAATTCCACAGGCCGAGCGGCGTTGGGCGATTGGCCTCGCACCACCCCAGCCAGGCCGATCGGCAGAACCGAAACGGCGGCAACCCAAACGCCAAGCACCCGCCAGAGTGGCCAGGTCTGAGCAAACGCTGCAAGAGACGAACCCACACTTGGCACCCTCTGATCCTTGTGGTCTGGAATGGCCAGCAGCCGCACCGTATTATAAGGCACCCGGTAGGGAGATGGCCAACTGTCAACCCCGGTGCACATCTACCCTGCCGGGCACCCCGGAAGGCTCGACCCGTCCGCACCGGCCCCTATGCGTCTGAGAGCGTGCTTCCGAACCGCCGTCCCGGCCAAACTCGGAGACCGTCGCTCAGCCCATGTGTGGGGCGGGGGACCCGGGCATGTATCCCTTCACGGCCCGAGGGTAGTACACATTTGCCGTGTCGCGCGGGTCCATCGCCCTTCACCGCAGCAGCCGGCTTGCGGATGGCTTGCCGCGAAGCGGTTAGACTGCAAAGCCCAGGGTCGCGCCGGCGCAGCCCGGGTCGACTTGCAATCCGAGATCCTTGATGGCGGCCGTGACTCAGGGGGTGTAAGATAGTAGAGCCCGGTTCGGGTCGTCGTGCTCCAGGGTCGATCCCGGGGGTCGGCTGGGCATGGGCCCAGTTGGGGTGTGCAGCTGCGCGGTTAACGCAGAAAGGAGGAAGTGACGATGCCAGTCCATCGCCGACGGTTTTTGGCTCTATCGGCCGGCTCGCTGGCTGCCGGTCTGTTCGGACCTCACGTTGTCAGTGGGGATACCGCGTCGGGTGCGCCGGTGCGGTCGAAAAACGACCGGCCGGGGATCGGTGCGATCGGCATGCGGTATCAGGGGACGGTGATCACGCTCAAGGCCCAGGCCCATGGGGACGTGGTGGCCATCGCCGACGTCGACCGGCATGTGCGGGAACAAGCCCGGGCCAGCTTTGGCAGCACGCCGAAGATCTTCGAAGACTACCGGGCGCTATTGGATCGCAAGGACGTGGACGTGGTCATGATCGGCGCGCCGGACCACTGGCACGCCAAGATGGTCATCGACGCCTGCCGGGCGGGCAAAGACGTCTACGTGGAAAAGCCTCTCACTTTGACCGTCGACGAAGGGAAAGTGATCCGCCGTGTGGCCCAGGAGACGGGACGAGTGATCCAGGTCGGCTCGTGGCAGCGCAGCGACGCCCGCTACCGGCTGGCAGTGGAAATGGTCCGCGCCGGCCGGCTGGGCCGGCTCGTGCGCGTCACCTGCACCACCGGCCCGAATCCCTCGGGGGGACCGTTCCCCGTGCGGCCCGTGCCCGGCCACCTCAATTGGGATCTGTGGCTGGGCCAGGCCCCGAAGGTGCCTTACGTCGAGCAGCGCTGCCACTACACGTTCCGCTGGTGGTACGAATACGCTGGCGGCAAGATCACGGACTGGGGTGCCCACGACATCGATATCGCCCAGTGGGCCATCGGCGAGCTGCCCATGGAGGTGGACGCCCGTGGCAAGCTGCCAGAGATCCCCAACGGCTACAACGTACCGCTGGGTTTCCGCGGCGTCGTACGCTATCCCAGCGGTGTGGAGTTGGTGGTCAAGGAAGAAGGTCGCACGGGCGTGTTGTTCGAGGGTACCGAGGGACGGATGTTTGTCAACCGCGGCACGATCGCCGGAGCGCCCGTGGACCGACTCAAGGAAGACCCCCTGCCGCGTGACCAGTTCCAGCTGTACGACTTCGACAACCTGGACCGCCCTGAGCGGGTGGGTAAACTGGACGCCATCGTCAACCATATGGGCAACTTCTTCGATTGTGTGCGCGCGCACCGGTTGCCCATCTCCGACTACGAAAGCCAGCATCGCAGTGCCACTACCTGCCACCTGGTCAACCTCTCCATCCGGTTGGGCCGGGTGTTGAAGTGGGACGCCGAGAAGGAGCAGTTCATAGGTGACGCGGACGCCGACCAGTGGCTCGGGCGCGAGCAGCGGAAGGGCTTCGAAGTGGTTTGATCCAACAGGTGGGGTCGACAGCGGTGGGATTGCAACGTGACAGGGCGCACGCATCGTGCGCAGAAGTTGGCCGTTCGCCCTTCGGGCCGTCCCGGGCGGCCGAGGCCGGGAATAGGGGGTCTGGTGCCGGGTCCGTTGGCCGCCGCCTTGGCTCAACTACAAACCTCAGGAGATGACACCGAGATGGATCCACAACTCGACCCCAACGTTGCAGAAAGGAAACCTGGGACGGGCATGCTTGCCCGTCAATCACCGGCTCGACCGGGGAGTCCGGCTCGTGCGGCAACACTCACATTCTGTGACGTCTGCGACGCCCAGGCCATTGCGCGTTTTGCCCCGCCTGTGACGGACGGGAATGTCCATCCTGCCCTGCCGGTTTGCAACGCTGGGGTGAGATGGACGCGTCGCCGCTTCGCCCTCGGGCTGGTCGCCGCCGTGGCGGCCCCAGGTTTGCGCGGTCGGTTGGCCGCCGGCCCCCGCGAGGGAAAGAGGTTTTCGGTCCGTTACCTGCTCGCCTCGTCGTTGTACGGGTACGCCAAGCTCGAAGAGATCCTGCCCGAAGTGAGGAAAACCGGCGCCACGGCCATCGACCTGTGGCCGAAGGTGCACGGCAACCAGCGGGAGCAGCTGGAAGAAATGGGCGAGGAGCGGTTCCGCGAGCTGCTCCGGCGGCACGATATCTCCCTGGGCTGCCTCACGCGCTTCGACCTCGGCCCCTTTGCCCTCCAGGACGAAATGCGTCTGGCCCAGCGGCTCGGTTGCCACTTGATCGTCACCGGTAGCAGAGGCCCCCGGGGGTGCAAGGGCGACGCCTTGAAGGGTGCCGTGGGTCGGTTCGTCGAGCAGATGAAGCCGCACCTGGCCGTGGCCGAACAGACGGATGTGACGATCGCCATCGAAAATCACAGCAACAGCTTGATCCACTCGCCGGACTCGATGAAATGGCTTGTCGAACTGTGCCCCTCCAAGTCCCTGGCGATCGCCCTGGCCCCGTACCACTTGCCCCAGGACACCCAGTTGCTGGCCGAACTGATCGGCGCGTTGGGTGACCGGCTGGCCCTGTTCTACGCCTGGCAGCACGGCAAAGGCTGCATGAAAAAGCTGCCCAAAGAGGAAGAGCTTCTACAGATGCCCGGCCGCGGCACGCTGGATTTCAAGCCGCTGCTGGAGGCCCTTCGCCGCAACCATTTCAGCGGCTTTACCGAGATCTTCATGCATCCGGTCCCGCGCGGGATACCCATCTTGCCTTCGATCGCCGAAGTCACCGCCGAAGTGAACCGCGCTCGGCGATACTTGGAGCGGTGCCTGGAGAAAGGGTGACGTGGCGACGGCCTGCGCCGGACGGTTTTGGGAATCGCTCTCAAGAAGGATTGGCTGCCATGACACCGAAAGTGCTGATCATCGTCGGCGATGCCAGCGAGACGGTCGATACCCTCTACCCGTACTACCGATTGATCGAGGCGGGTTTTGAGCCTGTGGTGGCCGCGCCGGAGAAACGCCGCTACCAGATGGTACTGCACGAAGTGAAACCCGGGTGGACGATCACCAAGGAATGGGAAGGCTATACCATCGAGGCGGACATCGCCTTCCGTGACGTCAAGCCAGAGGAGTATTTGGGTATCTTCTTCTCCGGAGGGCGCGCGCCGGAATACCTCCGTTACGACGAGGACCTGGTGCGGATCACGCGACACTTCTTCGACGAGAACAAGCCGGTCGCCTGCGTCTGCCACGGCGTGGAGATCCCGGCCTACGCCGGTTGCGTCAAGGGACGGCGCATGGCCACCGTGCCCAAGTGCCGCTTCGACCTGGAAGTCTGCGGCGGCACGTTCGTCGACGAGCCGTGCGTGATCGACGGCAACCTGGTCAGCGGCCGCACCTACCACGATCATGGCCGCTACATCGGCCCGTGGATCAAGATGCTAGAAGAGGCCCGCGCCACGGGGCAGCCCCCTACCTGAGGGGATTGCCTCGCCAGGCGATCGGGCAAAGAAGGAAAGGGCGCATGGGAAAGGCTCCGGGCGCTTTGTGCTTGGCGGCGCGATACGTCTTCCCGGTCTCTTCGCCACCGATCGCCGATGGGGTAGTGGTGATTCGGGAGGGGCGCATTGTCGAGGTGGGTCGGCGCAGCCGCAGGTTGGCGGTGGCCGACTTGGGCAGCGCGGCTTTGTTACCCGGCCTGACCAATGCCCATGTGCACTGGGACCTCAGCGACCTGGACGAACCGCTCGGTTGGCCGGGCATTCGCTTCACCGATTGGGTGCGGCTGGTACTGGAGCATCGCCGCCAACGCGGCGGCTGGTCCGAGGCGGCGGTCGAGCGGGGCATGGGAGAGAGTCGACGCGCAGGGACGACGGCGGCGGGCGAGGTGGCTCAGGCCGGCGGCGTGGCGCCGCCTGGCGGCACGG
>DQVB01000036.1 GCA_015661985.1 Planctomycetota bacterium
CCGGCCAAGGCCCGGCCCGTCGCACTGCCCACGCTCAATAGCCGCGTTCGGCCAGCCACCGTTCGGCATCCAACGCCGCCATGCAGCCCGTGCCCGCCGCCGTGATCGCCTGGCGGTAATAGTCGTCCGCCACGTCGCCTGCGGCGAACACGCCTTCCACGCTGGTGTAGGTGCGCAGCGGCGTGGTCCATTTCACATATCCCTTGCCGGTCAGCTCCAGCTGGCCCCCAAGGAATTTCGTGTTCGGCGTATGCCCGATGCCCAGGAACATGCCCACCACGGCCAGGTCGCGGGTGGAACCATCCACGGTGTCCTCAAGCCGCAGGCCCGTCACCCCATGCTCGTCGTCCCCCAACACTTCCCGGACGACGCTGTTCCAGAGGATTTCGATCTTCGGGTTCTCCAAGGCTCGCTGCGCCATGATCTTCGACGCGCGCAACTGGTCGCGGCGATGGATCAAATAGACGTGGGAAGCGAATTTCGTCAGGAAGACCGCCTCCTCGACCGCCGCGTCGCCACCGCCCACGACCGCCACCGGCTGGTTGCGGAATCGAGGCAGCGCCGCGTCGCACACCGCACAGGCGCTGACGCCCCGGTTCTTGAATCGCTCCTCGGACTCCAGGCCCAGATAGTTGGCCCTGGCGCCGGTGGCCACGATCACGGCCAGCGCCTCGTAGACCTTCCCGTCGCCGGCGCTGAGTCGGAAAGGGTGCGTGTGGAAATCCACGGCCACGATGTCTTCGGTGACCTTTCGGGTACCAAAGTTCAGGGCCTGTTGGCGCATCAGCTCCATCAGCTCCGGGCCGCTCACCCCGTGCCCGGAGTGGGGCGGCATGGTGCGACGCTGGGCCGGGTCGATGGCGTCGTCCAGGTAACGGGCCAGGTTGCCGGCCGGGAAGCCGGGGTAGTTCTCCACCTCGGTGGTCAGGGCCAACTGGCCGAGGGGGAGGGTGCCAGCCAACCGGTTTTCTTCGGTCATGGCACCTTCAAACACCAAAGGCTCGAGGTTGGCCCGCGCCGTATAAATGGCCGCCGTCCAGGCCGCCGGGCCACTGCCGATGATCACGATCTTTTCTGCCACCCGGGGTCCTCCTGGTTCCAAAGCCGACTCTCCTTGAGGAAGCCCCATTATAGGGCCGGGGGCGCGGTGGTCCAGAGTCGCAGTTGAAGCGTCGGACAGCCAGGTGTATGGTTGGGGGAGGCGGCCGGTCGGCGCCGCGAGCAGCGGGCAGGGATCGGTCGCCGCCAGCGGATGAGGGGGTGCCACGCTGAGGACCCGGAGAGATGGAGATGTTTGACAACGCCGCCGTGGTGGCGATCCTGGCGCTGGCCTGTTTGCTGGTGGCCTATTTCACCTACGGGCGATTCATCGCTGGGCGGATCTACCGGCTCGACCCGTCGAGCCGGACGCCGGCCCATGCGTTCAGAGACGGGATCGATTACGTGCCCACACGGGTGCCCGTGTTGTTCGGGCACCATTTCGCCTCGATCGCCGGACTGGGACCGATCCTCGGCCCTGCCTTGGCGGTCATCTGGGGATGGGTCCCCGCCGTCCTTTGGGTTGTGCTCGGCTGCATCTTTATCGGCGCCGTCCACGACATGGGGGCCTTGATTGTCAGTCTCCGGCTTCAAGGGCGGACGATCGGTGACGTGTGCCAGGTGCTGATGGGCCGTCGCGCCCGGCTGTTGGCCCTGCTGATCATCTTCTTCCTTCTGGCTTTGGCCATGGGAGCTTTCGTCAATGTGATCTCCGGGTTGTTCGTCGACTTCAACCCGGACGCCATCATCCCGTCGCTGGGGTTGATGCTCGTGGCCATGGCCGTCGGGTTGAGCGTATACCGCTGGGGAGTCCGCTTGGGGCCGGCGACCGTGGCGGGCCTGGTCGTTTTCGCCCTGTTGATCGTGGCTGGCGTGAAGTGGCCGCTGGTGACGTACCGGTGGTTTGCTTCGGATGCGGCGCGGCAGGCCATGGCGGTCGCCAGGGAGCCGGGGGAGGCTGGCACGTCAGCCCTTCCCAAACCATACGGCGCCGTGGCCGTTGAAGAGTACTTCCAGGCCCGGGGCCGGAAGGAGGTGGCCGAGGATATCCACCGGGCAGCGTCGAAGACCAAATCCCGCTGGATCTATGCCCTGCTGGCCTATGCCTTCGTGGCCTCGGTGCTGCCCGTGTGGCTGTTGCTCCAGCCGCGCGATTATATCAACAGCTTCCAGCTCTACTTTGCCCTGGCCACGCTCTCGGTGGGCCTGTTGATCGCTGGGGCCACGGGGGCATCGGCCAGCCGGATTGACGCACCGGCCTTCCAGTTCGACGTCCCCTTGCGGCCGCCGGAGCCGGGCGAGACCGTTGGGGACGTGCCGTCGGCACCCTCCTGGTTGCCGCTGTTGTTCGTCACCATCGCTTGCGGGGCAGTGAGCGGCTTTCATTCCCTGGTCTCCAGCGGCACGACGGTGCGCCAGCTGAACCGGGAGACCGATGCCCTGGCGATCGGCTACGGCGGGATGCTCACCGAAGGCGTCCTGGCCATCCTGGTCATCGTCGCCTGCGTGGCCGGCCTGGGGAGCGAAGCATGGCAAAGCGGCACCTACGCCAGTTGGAGCGCGATCAGAGGGGGTGGGCTTCAGGCGCAACTCAGCGCCGTAGTCCACGGCGGAGCCAACTTCCTGGCCATGCTCGGTATCCCCGCTCACTATGGAAGCGCCCTGTTGGCCGTTACCATTGTGGCCTTCGCTCTGACCACGCTGGATACGGCCACCCGCCTGCTGCGCTTCAACGTGGAAGCCATTTGCCATTGCGTGCGCCTGGATTGGCTGGCCAATCGCTACGTCGGCTCCCTGGTGGCCGTGGCGGCCATCGCCTTCTTCGGCCTTGTGCCGGCCGGCAAGACGCTGTGGATCCTCTTCGGCACCACGAACCAGCTGCTGGCCGGCCTGACGCTCCTGGTCGTCAGTTTGTTCCTGTTCCAGCGGGCGCGGCCCGTGGCCTACACACTCATCCCCATGATCCTCATGCTGGCCATCTCCATCTGGGCCATGGTCACCAGCCTCAAAGGCTTCTGGGAAAACCCCAATCTTTCCCTGTTCAACCGGTGGTCGCTGACCGGTGTCACGCTGGCGGTGCTCGGCATGTCACTGTGGCTGATCATCGAAGGGATTGTCTCCTTCACCCGCGGCCGACAACCGGTCCAGCCAGAGCCTGCAGGAGCTTTCCAACAGCCCACGGAAGAACCCACAGAGGAACTGGCCGCCGAACCCCAGCGAGAAAACTGATCGAAGCTTGGTGAGGAAGTTCTCATGATCATGCCAGCGATCTTCTCAGGCACAGGCGGCTCGCGGGTGGTTCCCCCCGGCCGGGCCCTGCCGTGGCCCGTGTTTCCGGCCTTCCTTCTGTTTGTCTGGACCGCTACCGTCCGGGCGGACGACCCAGTGGTTCTGCGGATGGAAAGCCTTCTGCTTACCCCGACCCACGGCCCGTCGCTGATCGTCGTGGCCAAGAACCCGACCGGCCAACCGTACCGGGGTGTCCTCACAGTGGAGGCCCCGAAGGGCTGGGTATTGGAGCCGCCGTCGCAACCGCTGGAGCTGGGCCCAGGGGAAGTGGTCCGACGGCGCTACCAGGTCAGGCGAGGTGTGTATGTCGAGGAGAATCGTTATCCGGTGACGGCAATCGCCTCAGGCATGGGCGCCACGGTGCGGTGGAAACAGCATCTGGTGGCTGCCACCGCCCCCTACTTCAAACCGGCCATCGATGGAAAGCTCGACGACTGGAAGGATTCCGTCCCCGTTTCGTTCCTTTGCCGGGGCAAGCGAAGCGTCATCCGCACCTATTGGAACCGCCGCTACTTCGCCATGTTGGTGGCCGTCGAGGAGGAGCGACTGATCGGTCGGGATCCCGACCGACCGCAGCAGGCCTTCGATGCAATACAAGTGGCCATCGCTCCGCGGGGAGCCGCCACAGGTCGCTCGCCTGATGAGCAGGTTCAGCGCTACGAGCTGCTGTTTGCCCCTGAAGCGGACGCTGCGCGTGCCTTCCGACTGGCTGAACCGGGAATGACGTTGGCACAGACCCGACAGATCCAGAGCCTTGCAGGACTGGAGTACGACCAGGCTGCAGTGGTCGTCAGCCGCCGAAAGGGAGTCACCTACTACGAGTGCTCGATACCGTTCGGGCCTATGCGCCGACGGATCCGGCCCACCGAAGGACGCGAATTCTGCCTTTCCGTCCTCATTCACGATCCGGACGGGACGGGTCTTCGAGACTGGGGCGAAGCGGCGGGACTATGGCCTGATCAGAGGCGGCCGCTCGCCTGGAGTCGCTGGCCGGGGGCACGATGGGGCCCGCAGCCACCCTTTGACAGCAAGACACCTTGGGGGTTGTGTTCCTCGAAATACTGAGAACGTCTTTCGGGAGTTGTTGCTGACCAGACGCCCGGGCCGCACCGGCCAACCTGCAGATCACCGTGCTGCGCCCCCAAGTCATCACGGCCGCAGGCTCGAGGCGGCCAGCCGGATATGGTCCACCAGGGCCTGATGGGGAGCAGGCAAGGCCTGGAACAGCCGCGTGGAAATCGGTTCCGCCCAACCGTATTGCCGCAGATGCTGGAGGAACGATTGCAAGATCGCCCGACCGGGGGGCGGGCCCTCCAGGAGCAAGTGGGTCCAGGCCCACGCTTCGGCGTAGTCGGCCAGGCTCATGTCCAGGCTTTCCGGTAGGGCTTCCAGACGCGCCAAGTCCGGGACCCAGTCGCCGTGGCGGAGCCGGGCGGTCAACAGCTGCAGGTGCTCGCCGTTCAGCCCTCGTTGACCGCGAGGTGTTTCAAAGTATTCGGCCAGTCCTTCATCGAGCCACAGGGGAAGGTTCGGAACCACGGCATGCAGGTACGCGTGGGTCACTTCGTGCCGAAGATCCTCAGCCACCCGATCGCCCCACTGGGCGTAGACCACCAGACGCGTATCGGTCTCCAAGAAAAACGCCCGGCGGTCCGGGAAGTCGGGGTGGTATCGGCGAACAAACGCCTCGAAACGTGCGGCGTCCTCGAACAAGTAGACGTGGATCGGCTCGTTTGAACCGGGCAGACCCAGCAGTCGCCCCAGGTCGTCCCGGCGAGCGATCATCTCTTCCAACAGCCGGTGCTGAGAGGCCAGCGGGAAATCGGTGTGGAACACCAGCGGCGGGCGGTCGACCCGGTAGGCGGAAGGGAGCGTGGGGCGCACAGCCAGCGACGCGGCGCAGCCCCCCAATGGGCCGACGATCACCAGCCAGCCCACAAGGTTCAGGAGCGTCCCGCGATGCCTCACAGCGACGCCCCCCGTGTCGCTGGCACAAG
>DQVB01000164.1 GCA_015661985.1 Planctomycetota bacterium
GGAGTGACTGTGCCCGTGGAAACGATCCGTGCCAGCATTTACGACTTCCCCAAGTACTACGACCTGCTGTTCGGTTCGGATTGCCAGGCCGAATACCATTTCATCCGGGGCTGCTTTGAGCGACATGCAGGGGGCCCGGTGCGGCGAGTGTTCGAGCCGGCTTGCGGTACCGGCCGGCTGTTGGTACGCTTCGCCCGTGCAGGCTATGAGGTGGCCGGGCTACCAGCACGGCGTCGCTCGCGCGACGCTCTCCCCGTCCCGCGCAACCGCCCCTGCCCCCTGACACCTAGCACCTAGCACCTAGCACCTAGCACCTGCCCCCTGACCCCCTCGCCGCTGGCAACCGATCGCCAGGTCTCCGGCCTGTGGCCCGGAGCTTGCGCCCCTGGAGCAACCCTTACCACGACTCATGGAGACGTTCGGTCGCCGGCCTGTGCGCGGTCCGGAGAGTCCGCGCGCAGCGCGGGTGCCGCTCAGGTTTCCCGTAAGACTGATACGCAATCGGCAATCTGGAATCCTAATGCGGCCTGAACGGCCGCAACCAAAACTGTGGGACGGCTTTGCAACCCGTCCCGGACAGGTTACTAACCTGTCCTACAACATGCGCGCACGGCGCGCGCATGTCACAAAGTAAGAGTATAACGGTCTAACTCACTCCCGCAACTTGGGTACAATCGGCGGGCCCGGCTGCGGTTGGACGTTGCGCAAGAAGTCGACGTACAGCGGGCGCAAGCGCTCCGGGCTCCAGCGCTGGGACCACGCCAGCGACTTGTCGGATTGCTGGCGGTAAAATGCCCCGTCGTCCCAAAGCCGGATGATCGCCTCCACCCACGGCTCCACCTCCTCGCCGGTAGGTACCTCTGTGGTACGCACCGTGTAACGTGCGGGAATATCCAGCACGATTCCCCCTTCGCCGACCGTCTCGGGAAGCGCGCCGCGGTCCGACACAACCACCGGAATCCCGTTGGTCATCGCCTCGGCCGCGGCCAGGCCGAACGATTCTTCGGTCACCGACGGCATGATCAGCACCTTGGTCACCGCGTAAAACTGCCTCGGGTCCGGCGTGTTGGGCATGTAGAACAGATTCTCCGCCCAGCTCAGGTCCACGCCCGTTCGCTCCAGGGCCCTCGCCCGGGTGCGGCTTTCCACGATCAGGATGAGGATGTCAGACCTCCGGCGGGCAAGCCGCTCGGCGATCCGGGCAAACACAAAAAGCCCTTTGAGTGGCTGCGGGTTGACAAAGGCCAGGTACTTCGGCCGCCGGTCGCTGACTTTCACCCGTTCGGGGAGCATTACATTCGGCACCAGTCGACAATCCAGACCCAGCTGCTGCCGGTAATAATCTTTGGCAAACTCCGAGGGCACCGTCACATAGTCCACGTTGCGGAACGGCGCCGGATCACGGTAAGCCAGATTGTGCAGGGCAAACACCGCGATGATCCGGCGCCGGTGCGCTTGACGGATCGTGGCGTCGGTCAGCCGGTCGCCACCGTAGGTGAGCATCACATCCGGTCGCGTCGTGTCCAGAAACCGCCCGAACGCTGCCAGGAACGCCGGAGCCTCCTGGGGCGTCGGCCCCCTGCGAGTGGACTGGTTACGGAAGATGGTAATCGGCACGCGCCCCTGCCGGGTGAAGAGCAGCTTCATCCGATGCGGCCCCACCGCGACCTGTCTCCCCTCCCACGGCAACCCCAGCTCACTCAGCGTCTCCTCCAGGCACACCTCTTCCCCGAAATCCAACCTGGCCCCACAAAACGCCTCGCAGCGAAACCCCGCCCGCGCCAAAAGCTCCAACCCATCGCGCACCGCCACCGCCGCCCCGCTCGAGTAATCGATCAGGCAGTACGGTGAGGCGAAAGCGAGGCGTTTCACGACAAGCCCATTCGTAAACTTGTGCCTCGTGCCCAAGCTCCGCCTTGGGGACGCAAGGCGCGCGAAGCTCTGTTTCCCAGCCTCTGTCGTCTTCCCGCTGCCTTGGCTTCCGGCTGGAAATTCGCCCTGAGGCCGAACCGAAGCGGCGCTTTGCCTACTTGCGTTCTCAAGCGCGAGCTTCGGAACGAGGAGAAAAAGTATTCGCCGCTGGCGCGCCGCGCCGCTTCAGGGTTGGTTAGCTCTCATGGAGCTGGGGAAAACGGCCTTCTGCCTCTCCCTTTTGGCGAAAACTCGCTGTCAGCGACGAAATAAAGCTCTAGTTTGCCTTTGGGTGCGCCGACTGTTCGGTTTGCGTCCAACTCGGCGGCTCTTGCCCTCGGCACGTATTTTCCCGCCTCAGCGTCCCATACGTGCCCGTAGCTGTCCCACGAGGCCCATTGTTGTGCCCGCAAGCGCACTATGGTGTCCAGATAGCGAATGATGGGGTCCCTATCCACTGGCAGTTCCGGCCGAACGACGGAGTCTACAAACGAAAGCACAGGGATCCCATCGCCGTCAGGTAGGCCATGGGCCAAAGCCGCTCGGGCAGCATACCGCTCGGGCGGCGTCCCTTTCTGGAGCACCGAAAGGATCGCCTCCGCAGTCTGCTTTACGTCCGAGGGGTTGTCGGTCGCGTAGCCCCGGCGCGCTAATCTATCCAAATACCAGAAAATGGGTTTCTTGGCTTCCTGCTCCTTCCACCAAGCGACCAACTCCTTAGAGCACTTCCTAAGCCCTGGAAGATCGTTTTCTCTTGGAACGTCCACCGGCCCAATATACAACTGAACGGTGTTCATGAAACTGCGCAGGTGGGATCGCGCCCGGTGGTTTTCCCATTCCCGAAATGACGCAATATACTCGAATATGGGGCGCGCCGCCGTCTCGCCATCGCTGTCGTCGACGAACCAGCTGTAGGTTAGCCCCGCCAGGCACAGAGTCTCAGTCTCAGGCGTATCTTCCGTCTCGAGCTGCTTCACGACAGTCTCCAACCGTGGCCACCAGTATTGTGCATTGGTCTTGCCCCTCCATTCGGCTTCCCGAGAATCCAACCAACGGCAGACCCATTGGAACCATTTCAAGGATTCGTTACGGTCCGCGTCGGGGCCCAGCACCCTCGGCAGCCAAACGCTATCGCCCCCCAGAACCGCGTATAGTGACCCGCACGCCGCGGAGACGACTTCGGGATTTCCCTTATGCCGCTCGATACACGCGCGTAGGGACGACACCACGTCCATGTCCTTCGACAGCGCCAAACAACATGCCGCAAACGCCACCTTCCTCGTGTCGTCATCCTGGAGCATCCCGCGAAGATACCGCTGGCCAGTGTCAGTGGTCGCCAGCGTCGTCGCAACGATTAACGCGATTCCCCGAAGCGGTGGGGGTTGCGACCAATCGCGGTACGCGCGGTCAATCACTCCACGGCACATGGCGTCAGCCGACAGGGCGTCGCTGTGCACACCACTCTGTACGCTTCTAGAGCCCCCCTCGGCTGAGTTCGGTGAGGCCGCAGGTGTCCCTCGCACGACAATGGCAGCCAATGCTGCCGCACACGAGATAGAAACCCACCGATACCGACCAATCATTGCTGCGTTCTCCTAGGGCAGAGGAACCGCAAATACGGGCCGGTCTTCCCGGGCCGATTTGCGAATCCAGAGGAAACTCGTCTGCGCCAAATCCGTCGCAAACAGGCAGCTCCAAGGCAAAAGCTTTGCAGCAAGACAGTCACGTGCGCAATTTGGCCGTCGCCAAGGGCTGGCCTGGTTTCAGGTTCATACACAGCCATAACCCCCATAAAAAACAGTCCCTTCTGCCCCCGGGGTGCCCGCGAATGCCGGCTCTCACGTACTCAGCCGCCGGCACCAACGACTCGGTTCGCGGCCGGTTCGAACGCAGCCTCAGCAAGGGGCTGTGCCAATATATCGAATTTCCGACATGTAGCGTGCGCGCGATTGCACGCCCCAACAGGGACACTCTTCCGCTACCTCGCAAACGTCTCGTCAGCCGATCCGTTGATCCTGGAGGCTGCCGAGCCCCATGCATCCCCGATCCCAACTGCCCAAACGTCAGGGCCGCCACTACAGCGATTGACCCGGGAGGGCGGAACCAACGCTGGTATCACCCCAACTTCTGCTAGACTCACGGTTGCCGCCTGATGCATACTACTACTACTATACTACTACTGCTGCTGCTGCTGCTGCTGCCGCAACTGCTACTCGAGCCCCGTGACGGCCTTTGCAATGGCCGAATCGCGGGAATCAGAGTGAAATTGATGCCGTACTTTGCTCGAATCGTCGCGATGGCTTTTTTGAACGTTTACAGGGCGTCTGATGAGAGACTTCGGCATCCCACCGGCCACGAGTGCAGCCTCCGTTCTATCCCAACAGTTGGTGTGCGTAAACGAATATCGACTTGGGTCGTCATGCACGAACTTGATGATCTCGGCGTCGTCCGTCGCGGGAATTTCCTCGCTGATCCAAATATTTCGAATGCGGTTCTGCTCGACGTACGCGTCGTAGTCGTACACGTTCCATCCCGACGCTTCAAAGCTAAGCACGGTCCTTGACGATCTTCCGCGACGAGCCCCTGGTGGGGGCGGAGACTCCACCACCACTGCCGCGTGCGCCGATTTTGTGGCACCCGGAACGTGCTCCAACAGCATAATCCTCGCAAGACCGGTGGGATCTGTATGTCTTATTGGATCGTTTTGTACATATCGATACACATTCGCATCCCCGGCGGCGAAGCCTATGGGATCTTCGCTGATGAACCGTCCTATCGCGGCGGCGTAGTAGCGGGCGCGGTAGTAGTAGAGGGCGGTTTCAGGGTCGTACTCGCGGGCGGTGTATTTGAAGCGGTCGCCGGCAGCAGGGTTGGTCTCCGATAGGACGTTGCCGAAGGAATCATATTGGATGTGGTCGATCACCGTGCCGGCTGTGTCGGCGATGTCGCGCACGCTGCCCAGGTGGTCGGTCAGGTACCAGGCGATGTCGCCGTCGGCCGA
>DQVB01000327.1 GCA_015661985.1 Planctomycetota bacterium
CTACGCGGTGGAGACAGCCTGGGTCGGTGGCCCCGTGCCCCCCCGAGAAGAAGCGGTGTGGCGCCGAGCCCCCCCGTGCTCAAGCAGCCGAGCCGCTGGGGATCAATCGAGCGGGAATTCTGCTTCGGTGCTTTGCTTCTGGTAGATGGGCATGTAGCGGTAATAGACCTCCAGCACCATGGCGCACATGGCGGTGTGATAGAGCCGTCCACCTTTGCTGTCGGCATGCCCTTTGCCGTTCCCCAGAAACCAACTGCCCCGTTCGTGTCCCTTGCGGGCTTGGGTGCGAACCAGGTAATCGCGCATCTGGGCGTTCCACTTCTTCCACTCTTGGCCGCCCCAGTGGCGCAATACCTGGGTGGCGTAATAGTTGTAGTAGACGTTGCTCTTGTCCGGGCCCTGTTGGCTGAGCCACTTGACGCCACGCTGGAGGGCAGGGTTGTTCTTTTTCCAGCCCAGGTACATGCGGCAGAGCAGGCCGATGGCCGTGGTGGCCGGGCGCCCCGCTTGGGGCCCGGTATAGCCGTACTGGGCTCCACCTTGGGCTTGCACGGAATCCAGGAACGCAGACGCCTTCCGCACCGTGACCGGGGGTACACGGAGGTAGGCCATGTGTGCGCTTTTCAGCGCCATCAGTTGCCAGCCGACCACCGACGTGTCACCTGGCTGGCCCGGCTCGTAGCGCCAGCCCCCGCCGAATGGATCCTGGGCTGCGCAAACGAACTCGATCGCCTTTTGGGCTGGCAAGTACAGGGTCTTGTCGCGCGTCATCGCATAGGCTTCGCACAGGGCGATGGCGGCGAGCCCATGGGAGTACATTCGCCCGCCCTTGTCGTAGAGCTTGCCGCCCCGCGCGGTTACCTGCATGTGGCTGATGAGGTAATAGAGACCGCGGCGAATTTGTTCCCGATAGTCGCCCTCCAGGTGCGTCTGGCCGGCCCCTAGGATCGGCAGCAGGGCCATGGCTGTCGCCCCGTTCCGCGCGTTGTCCAAGCTGCCTGGGTTGCGGCACATCCCCCGGCACTGAGGGGCCACCGTGTGCTTGAAACTCCAGCTCCCGTCGGCCAACTGGTGGGCGGCCAACCATTTCAAGGCCAAGGCCACGGCCTGCTCGCTCTCCGCCGTGCCGCCTCCGTCGGCCAACATCTGGGCCTTGCCCCTGCCGCGGCCGGAAAAGGCGTCGCCCGAATAGGCCCCCAGGGTGGCCAGCAAGTCATTGCGCGGCGCGTGCTCCAGCCCGATGTCGCTCAGCTCCACGGCCAAGGCCGCCGAGCTCAGGTCGTCGGCCGGTGACATCTCCAGCGGCTCCGGGTGGGAAACCGTCTCCAGGGTGGTCACGTCGGTGACGGTCAGCTCAAGCGGCTCCGGCGGCTCGTCCAACAGATCCTCAAGCGACTCGACCGGCTCGGCCTCCGTCGGGGCGACCACCAGCTGCCGCACCGCATCGGCCGTCTGGGGCGGAAGCGTCAACAGCCCCAGCACCAGAAGCGCCACGGCGTGGAAGACCATGCTCACCAGCCAGCTCGGCGTGGCGCGCAGGACCCCCCGCAACCGGGGCCCCAACCCTGAGGTAGGCCGATGCCCGTCGGCCGCCGGGACGCCTTCCCGTCGGGTAGGCGCATCGACAGCCGCGTCGGTTGCCTCCAGCCGCGATCGACGGGGGATAACCGCCGATCGCTCCGTTGTGATTTGGGTCGTCTGTTGGCCCGTCATGGGGCCCACCCTTCTCGGCTATCGTCCCAGATCAACGACGTTCGCCCTTCATTGATTGTGCTCGGTGAAGCGATCCGCCACAAGCAAACTGCCCGGCTCGATCGCCACCCATGGCGCAAGGCACCACCCCGATATGGCCATGATCCACCGTTGTCGCACCACCTGCCGCAGCGCACTTTCCCTTTCGGGGTGCATCGCCGCGCCCGCTTTCGCCTCCTGCTCTACGCCCATGGGCTCCAAGCCTGCCGACGGCTCAACGGCCCAAGCAGGTCCCGAGCCGAGGTGCGCCGAGGCGGCCTGGCCAGCCAGGCCCCAGGCGGTCAATCCAACGGGAAGTCCGCTTCGGTGCTCTGTTTGCGGTAGATGGGCATGTGGCGATAGTAGACTTCCAAGACCATGGCGGACATGGCCGTGTGGTACAGACGGCCGCCTTGGCGAGTGCCGTGACCGCTGTCGGCAAAGAACCAACTCCCCTTTTCGTGGCCCCGTTGGGCTTGGGACTCGACCAGCTGATCGCGCATCACGGCGTTCCATTTCGTCCATGGTTCGCCTTCCCAGTGGCGCATCACTTGAGTGGCATAGTAGTTGTAGTACATGTCACGCGACGGTCCCCGCTTGCTCAGCCACTGGATCCCGCGCTGGAGGGCGGGGTTGTCCCTTTTCCACCCCAGGTACATGCGGCAAAGCAGCCCCACGGCCGTGGTGGCCGGGCCCGCCCCCGGACCGGTGTAGCCGTAGTTGGCTCCGCCGTTCGACTGGACACTGTCCAAGAACAAGGACGCTTTGCGTGCCACCACTGGCGGAACCTGCAGGTAGGCCATATGGCCACTTTTCAGCGCCATGAGCTGCCAGCCCACCACCGAGGTGTCGCCCGGCGTTTGGGGTCGGTATCGCCATCCACCGCCGATCGGGTCCTGGGCAAAACAAATGAAATTCAACGCCTGCTGAGCGGCCGAATACAAAATCTTGTCACGGGTCATCCCGTAGGCTTCACACAACACGATGGCGCAAATCCCATGGGAATACATGTTCCCGCCGGGTTCGTTGAACGCTGCGCCACCTGGCTCGCGCTTCGTGTGCGAAATCAAATAGTACAGGCCTCGCCGCACCACATCCCGGTACTGGCCCTCCTTGTGCGTCTGGCCGGCGCCCAGGAACGGCAATAGCGCCAAGCCGGTTGCGGCGTTGCGCGCCTTGGGCAGGCTGCCCGGGTTGCGGCACTGGCCCCGACATTGAACCGCCCGGGTGTGATCAAAGCTCCATCCGCCGTCGGGCATCTGGTGGGCAGCCAGCCATCGCAGGGCCATGGCCACGGCCCGTTCGCTCCCCTCGGTGCCCCCGGCTTGGGCCAACATCTGCTGCTTGCCCTTTCCCCGGCCGGAAAAAGCATCGCCTGTGAACGCCCCCATGACGGTCAAAAGGTCGTTGCGCGGCGCTTGTTCCAAGCCGATGTCACTGAGCTCTACCGCCTGGGGCGCCGCTGCCAAATCGTCGGCCGTTGAAACTTCGAGCGGCTCCAGGTGGGAAACGGTCTCCAGAGTGGTCACGTCGGTGACCGTCAGGTCGAGCGGCTCGAGGGGCTCGTCCAGGATGTCCTCAAGCGATTCGACCTCCTCCTGTTCCGAGGGCGACACCACCAATTGACGGATCGCCTCGGCCGCTTGAGGCTCCAGGGTCAACAGACCCAGGCAGACCAGCCCCACGGCGTGGACCACCATGCTCACGAGCCAACCCGGTGTGGCTCGGAGCAGCGACCGGAGCCACTCCCCGGCCCCCGCTGCTTCCACAGCCGGTACCTCCAGGGTGGTCTGTGAAGTGACGGCAGTCGTGCCTGCCGAAGCCTCGTGCGACATCGCCGCCTCCAAAACCAGATCAGCAGCCTGCGGGTGGCCGTCCCACGGCTCCGCCCGAAGCCTGCCGCGACAAGGCTCCCGCCCGGAGTCTCTCGGGCCCTCCGCCTGCGCCCACCATAGGCCTCCCGCCGCGGCCGGCTCCCGTACGAAGCCAGCCGCTGCCCTTTATCAGTATACCGCCAGTTCCCCCGGCTGGATAACCCTCCGCCGGGACGCTGACGCTCCCCGTTCGAGCATTCCGCCACTGCTTCCTTCGGACGCCTTAGAGCCGAGTGTTCCCCCGCCCGACGGCTGGCAAAGGACGGGAGTCTTGTTCACCACGGGTCAGGCTGTCCGCGGAGCCGCTCGACGAAGCGGGCAAGCCAAGCTCCGGGGGGCGGATCGGGCTCGCAGGGCGGCTTGAAGACACCGCGGATCGGGCAACTGCCCCCATCGGTTACCGCAGCGAAGCGTCTGGCCGTTGGCCCATGCGCAGTCGCCGGTCGGCGGCCGTCTCCACTAGGCGCCGCAGGCTGGCGTCGTCGGGGCGCAGTCGCAAGCACCAGCGTAGATGTTGCTCCGCTTCGGCGTAGCTGCCCGTCTCGTAAAGACAGCGGCCCAGCGCCATTCGCACGTCGTAGCCGGCCGGGTCGGCATCCAGTGCCTGGCGGAGGCAGCGAAGGCGTTCTTCCCGTTGTTCCAACCGGCGGTACATCTCCGCTGCCTGGAGCCAGAGACCGGCCGCCTCGTGGGCCGGAGATTGCTGGGCCTTTTGCTCCCACAAGCCGGCCAGGCGTTTGCGCACCGCAGCGACACCTTGTTCGTCCTGCTGCCTTTCCATCATAGCCAGCAGTCGGAGCAGATCGGCCTCGCCCAAGGAGAACGTGTCCAAGAGGAACTGGATGGGCACCTTCCCGGCCAGAAGGCTGAGCACTTCTTGTGCTGTATCCTCGCTGGCCCGCAGGGCCTGCTTCCAGAAGCTGACCGCCCTGTCGAAGTCACCTCTGAGGATAGCGTCCTTGCCCGCGGCCAACAGCACCCAGCCGTTGGACGGGCGCACGGCAAGAGCCTGTTGCAGAAGCGCTTCGGATGATATCGCCCCGGGACCTCGGAGAAACGACAGCTGGCCCACGTACAGGTACACTTCGCCCTGCAGTGGGCAGAGCCGCAGCGCGTGCCGGGCGTGATACCACGCCGCATACAGGTGCTTGCGTCGGTGGCCGAAAGCCCGTCGCAGCCAATCGTTCAGCTCGGCCGCCGAACGGAAGTGGGAAGCCTCCACCGTCTGTCGCACCTGCTCCACGTCGAACGGCTGGATCTCTCCGCTCCGAGGGCAGTCGAACAGCTGGATGTGCACCGACGCCAAGCGGGCGTGGGCGCGCCCGTGCCCGGGCTGAGACTTGACGACCTGAGCCAGCGTTTCGGCCATTTCGGCGAGCAATTGGTAACGGTCTTCCGGTTCGGCGCCGGCAAGCGCCTTGCTCAGTTTCAGATAGCGGTGCCAATGCGGTTCGGCCAGACAGGCGGCCAGCCGGTTGGGGATCATCAGCCCGGCCGCAAGCAAGAGGCTACCGATGACCACCAGCCACGTGGAGCGGGACAAACTCCGGCATGGGTCCCGAGCACCCGGGCCTTCGCGCGTCCACTGCCACAATCGGCTGGCGCAGGCTGCCAGGATGACCACGGCCACCATGCAGCCGGGCACGTACCAGACGAAATCGACCGCGGAATGGATGAAGCTGGCTGCCAGTGCGGGAGCCACCGCAGCCACACACGCCGAGACCCGCTGTGACGTCGATCGGCGATAGGCCCCCACGCACCAGGACGCGCACAGAGCCCCGGCCCCAAACACCAGGGCCAGGCCCACCGCCCCGGCCTCCACGGCGATCTGTACATATCCGCTTTCCGCGTGCGTGGCCTCCAGCTTGCTGAACGGGCCGCCGAACGGCAGGTACACGGGACTGACCTCGACGTGGGTACCCAGGCCCGTGCCGATGATGGGAAAACGGCGGAAGGCTTCCACACCAGCGCGCCATACGGTGCGACGCCCTTGGTGCCTGTCCAAGTCGCTGATGGACCGGAAGTCATCCAGACGCGCGGCCAGCTGGTCGTAGCCATAGATCCCCAGGCAGGCGACCACGAACAGCGCGGCCACGAGCACATAGCCGACTGTGGCGGCACCTACCAGGCGCCTGCGGTACAGGATGAAAAACGACAGGGCGGCCGCCGTCAGGATGGTAACGGCTCCGCCTCGAGAGAGCGACAGGAGGCCTGCAAAGACGGCCAGGCCCACCGCCGCGCCCCGCAGTACCAGCGAACCGTCCGGCCCGGTATCAGCGCGGCAGAAGGATACTCGGCGATGTGGCCGTCCATTCCACGCCCCGTGGTAAAACCACCAGAGCATCGGCCCCAGACCCACTGCCACGAAATGGGCGAAGTGGTTGCGGTTGGTGAACGACCCGGCCAGGGCCGCATCGGGCCGCGCGAACGGATGCTCGTAAACCCAGAAGTACTTCCCGTTGGTGGTGAAGTAGTGGACCAGGGCCAGCGGCGCCATGAACAACACCGCCAGGGCGATCCACCGCAGCAACCACTCCACGTCCCTGACGCTCCGCACGCGTTGAACGGTCACCACGAACAGCAGCACGAAAGAGCTCAACAGAACCAACGCCCGACGCGTCAGCCAAGGGGCCAGAGACAGGGTGTCCCAAACGCCCAAAGGCGACTTGGCGTCCGGCGACCACATGCTTAGCGTTTCGTAAAGGCGCGGCGATAGCTTGTCCAGAACCGCGGCAGGGAGGGGAGCCAGCTGGACCACGGCCAGGACGAGGGCCGCGGCCAGCAGAAGCAGCCCACCGCAGCGCGCCCACCCGGTTTGCGTCCCCAGCACGCCTCGCAGCGACCACGCCGCGGCTATGCCGACCGAGACGATGGCCAGCACGAGCTGCCCCAGAGCCGTGCGACCTCCGAGAAGAAGCGGAACGGCAAATACCAGCGTCACCAGCCCGACGTCGACGCACCGGGCCAACCAACGGTCCAGTTTTTGTTCTATGCCCTCCGGCTGCGAATCGCCGATCACAACACACGTTCCATTCAGCAGAGGAGATTGTCGCCGGCCGCCTCGTGCCCGCCCCTGCGCGTTACGCCGCCTCACGTGCCGATCGCCGCACCGGCCTTTTCAGCCGCTCAGTGCCGGCCGCTGCCTCCGTGGCTTCTTCGTCCTGACCGTAGCCATAGCGGTGGCCGTAACGGTAGCTGTAGCCGTAGCCGTAACCGTAACCGTAATAGCTTTCGCTGTTCTTGCCGCTGAGTCGGTTGACGACCACCCCGAGGATCTTGATCTCCAGCGACGACAGGCTCTCCACGATCCGCGTGACCATCCGACGCGGATTCTTCTCGGGTTGCATCACCAGCACCAGGCCGTCGACCAGCCGCCCGATGATCGCCGCATCGGCCACCATGGCGGGCGGGCTGTCGATAATCACTTGGTCGTAGACGGTCTCTGCCCAGGCCAACAGTTCGTGGAAGCGGTCGGTAGCCAACAGTTCGGCAGGGTTCGTGGGCCGTGGGCCGGCGGGAAGGACGTCCAGGTTCGGCAGCACGTCCGGCCGGATGTGCTCGGAAACCACATCGGGCACCGGCGCTTCGTGACGCAGGACGCCGGAAAGGCCTTTGGGGCCTTTCAAATCGAGCAGTGGCGTAAGGCCCGGCCGCCGCATGTCGGCGTCCACCAGCAAGGTGCGCTTGCCCGCTTGGGCGTAAACGGCCGCCAGGTTGGCCGAGACGGTCGTCTTTCCGTCCCCCGGTTCGCTGCTGGAGATGACCAGGCTGCGCACCTGGCCTCGCGCCAGCGACAAAGCGGTGCGCAGCGTCCGGAAGGCCTCCGTCTCCACCGCGTCCGGCCGCACATGGGCGTGCAGCGCACCGATGCCCCGCTCGGCCAGCGGCTCGAACTCCTGGAGCAGAGCCAATAGGGATACGCCGAGTTGGAGCTGTAATTCTTCGGGTGACCGGAAGCGGTCGTCCAGGAGGTCCTGGACATAGACCACCGCCAGACCGACGGCCAACCCGAGGGTTACGGCAAGGAAGGCGACAACCACCAGCCGGGGTGAGACAGGTGCCGTGGGCACCTCCGGCTGAGTGAGCACGGCCGTGCGCACCATGCCGTTCTGTTCCCCCAGGTCGACGTCCTTGATCCGCTGCAGCACGGCGTCGTAATAGCGGCGGAGGCGGTCCAGATCCAGCTCCAGGTTCGTCAGCTCCGTGTTGTCTCGGTCCAGGGCAATAGCCCGTTGCATCTCCACTTCGTACTGCCGGCGCACAGCCTGTTCGTGCTGGCGTGCCTGCTCCAGCCGCTGGCGAGCCATCTGGATCAACACGGGCCTCAGCTCCCGGTCGCTGATCTGGCGGAGTTGGGCCAGTTGGTTCCGGTGCCGGTTTCGCAGGTATTCCTCCGCGATGCGGATCCGCTCCTGGGCCTCCTGCACCTCGTGATGGGCGGGCCCGTACCGCTGCAACAGCGTCTTCAGCCTCGCCGTGTTCTGCAACAGCTGCTCGTTCATCCGTGAAACGGTGTAGGTATCTCCCGGATCCAGCCCCAGCCGTTGCAAGAGGACCTGGCGGCCCACGCTATCCATAATCGAGAAAACATATTGCTGCAGATCTTCCCCGTTACGAACGGCTTGGTCGACCGCCCGATATTGGGCTTCCGCTTCCAGCCGATCCTCGATGGCCTCGGTCAGTGCGCTGTTGAGTTCCAGGGCCCGTTTGACGACCACACTCAGACCGTCCTGGGCGTCACGGATCACCAATTCTCCGGCCCGGCTGCGCGTCTGGACCAGCTCGGCCTCCTTGCGGCGGAGCTGCTCTTCCAGTTTACTCTTGTCCCGGGTGAGGATCTCCAGGATTTCACGGGCCGTGCTCCTGTGAAGCCGGTCCATGAAGGCCAAGTAGGCCGACAGCAGGCTTCGGACCACGGCTGCCGCCGCCCGCGGATCCCGAGACCGGTAAGCGACGTTCAGGATATTGGCACCGCGCACGAGGCTCACGTTCAGCTGATCGCGGAGCTTCTTCACACGTTCCTTGGGCGACACGGCGCGGAAGTCGACCAGATCGGGCGGCTTCAGCTGGGCCAAGGCATTCTTGAGCACCTCCTCGCCGGTGAACATGTTCTGGTAGGTGGGCATCAGATCCTTGGCCACCCGTTCGCCACTCATCCCCACCTGCCAGGTGTCTGAGCCGATCTGCAGCACCAGCAAAGAAGCGGTCGATTCGTAGATCCGGGGGGCCGTCAGGTAGTAGAGGGCACCCAAGATACAGCTGACGGCCAACGCCGCCAAGATGGTTCCTTTGCGATAGCGCACCGATCGGAGGAAGCGCACCAGTTCGTACAGGGGATTCACTTCCCCCTGAGTGGCCAGCGCGATCGTAGGTGCCGGGGCGGTGACTTTTTCCATCCGAGTGCCGTACCAGGAGGTTGTCTGCGGTCGGATTTCTCCGAATTGATCTTCCCGGGCCTGTGTCAGTACAAAGCGAAACTCCCGCCGATACCGAAGCGGATCACGTTGATCACCTCCATGAGGACGGTCAGCGGCGTGTGCTCCACGCTCACCGTGTCGCCAGGGGCCAGGCGGATGTTCTCGGCCAGGTTCCGCTTGGCCTTGCGGAGACTGACCTCGATGACGGCCGTGGCGTTCGGCTCACCTGCCGGGTTGCGGATCACGTACACTTTGTCAGCCACCTGTTGCGTGAGCCCACCTGCCATGGCGATGGCGCCCAACACACGCACTTCATGGTTGACCGGCAATTCATACTGGCCGGGCTTCTTGACCAACCCGATCACTTGGATCGGCTCCGGGTGGCGCCGCTCGACGCGGACCACCGAACCGTCTTCCAGGTATTTGCCTTGAGGGCCCAGCAGTATTTCGCTGGCCAGGTCCACGCGGGCCACCCGAACCTGTTCTTCGGGCATCAGGGAGGTGGTCTCGCGGCCAGCGTGGCGGGCCCCGGTGGTGCCTTGTGCAAAAGAGGCCAGCGTCGTGCCGCCGGGACTGGCCGACCCCAACGGGCGGCGGATCTCCACCACGGTGCCCGCATCCTCGGCCAGCCCGCCTGCGGCCACCAGGGCGCTCATCAGATAGCTTGATCCGCGTGGCAGCTCGTAAACCCCCGGCTCCTCAACTGCCCCCAGCACGGTGATCCGATTGGTGCCCCGCTCCTTCATGGTCACCGTCACCTGGGGCTGGCGAAACAGGCCTCGATGCACGCAGGCGGCGGCGATCACCTGCTCGGCGCCCATGAGCTTGAGCCCGGCCAAGGGCACAGGCCCCAATTCGGGGATGATCCCGTTTCCGTCTTCCCCCACGCGCACGGGAAAACGAGTGATGGCCGCCGCGTCCAATCCAGCGGCGATGGACACCTCCAGCACGTCGCCCCGTTCGATCCGCTCGCTATCGGCCGGCGGCCCGGCAAAACGGGAAAGATCCACTGTCTGCGCATTCTGCACGGGAGGGGCAAGCAGCTCGGGCGGGCAGTCGGCCGCCCTGTAGTGACGGGTGGCCGAACAGCCGGCCAGAAGGGTTGCCAAAAGGAGTGTCCCCGCGGACATCCCACCCGTCATCCTGCTCCGGAATTTCCCCATTGTGTGACCTTGGACGTACGACGAAGAAGGGAAAACCGCTATCGGGCTGCTCGGTGGCCGGTCTGGAACACGCGGCCAACTGGGAACCAGACGGCCCCGGCCGACGGCCTCCTCGATGAAATCCGTCGGGCACCCCCCTGGGGCCCCGGGCGGGGAGGAGTGAGCTTTCCGCAGCGGAGGCGAAGATTAGTCGACAGAGGCGGTATTGGCAACGCCAGTTATTCGGCGCAGTACCGCCGGCCGCATGACGTAGTTGACATCCTTGGACCCACATAAGTTGGCCTTGACCCTCTCCATGCGGTCCAAATAAACTCCTGCCTCGCAAAGGGTTCGACCACGGCGATTGAGTTCACCAAGGCGTGCTTTGGCCAGCTCAGCCGAGGGCACTGGAAGTGCCCTGGGTGCTTTGAGCCGATTCACCGGCGTGCCCCCGGCCCAGCCAGCTGGGTTGCTGGAGGGAGCCCAGCAGGCGGATCCGTTGCGTTTGGGACGCCGTAGCACCGATCCGGTCCATGGGACTGTGCCTGAGGCGACGGCGGACCGACCGAGCGGTTTCGACGTCGCCGGTCGTTCCAGCGTTGGCTCGCGGGGCGAGCGGGCCGCTGGTGCCAACGGGCCGATGGGAACACGCACGGTTCGCCGGATCACCATACCAGACAGCACACGCGGAACCCCCAGGTGAACATCCTTTTTCTTACCCACTACTTTCCGCCGGAAGTGAACGCACCGGCCACGCGGACCTACGAGCACTGTGTGCGTTGGGCCCGTGCCGGACACAGAATAACCGTTGTGACGTGTGTCCCAAACTGCCCGGATGGACGGGTTTACCCTGGCTACCTGAACCGATTCCCCTATCAAGTGGAATGGATGGACGGCCTCCAGGTGGTGCGCGTCTGGACCTATGTGGCGCCCAATGCGGGAACATTTCGGCGGATCACCAATTACGTCTCCTACATGGCCAGCGCTTCGCTGGTTGGCTTACGATTGGCTCGTCCCGATGTGGTGGTAGCCACGTCACCCCAGTTCTTCTGCGGCTGGGCCGGCGTGTTGGTGTCACGCATGAAGCGGGCTCCGCTGGTCCTGGAGATCCGCGACATCTGGCCGGAGTCGATCCGGGCGGTGGGCGCTATCCGCAGTGGCATACTCCTGCGAATGTTGGAGACTTTGGAGCGCAAGCTCTACTGCGCCGCGGACCACGTCGTCACCGTGGGGGACGGATATCGCCGTCACATCGTGGGGAAGATCGACAAGGGGATTCCCGTTTCGGTCATCCCGAACGGCGTCGACTTGGAGCGGTTTTCTCCTCGCGATCCCGACCCGGAGCTGCGCCGACAGTGGGGCGCGGAGGGCAAGTTTGTCTGCTCTTACGTGGGCACCATCGGCATGGCCCACGGGCTGGAGGTGGTCATCGAAGCGGCGAGGCTTTTGCGGCAAAAGGGCCGCGATGACATCCGCTTTTGGCTGGTCGGCGACGGGGCCTGCCGCTCGCAACTGGCGGACATGGCCAGACAGGCCGGGGTGGACGAGATGGTTATTCTCCCCGGCAGGCAGGCGAAAGAGCGGATTCCGGCGGTGCTGGCCAGCTCCGACGCCTGCCTGGTACATCTCCGCAAGTGCGCTTTGTTCGAGGCAGTCATCCCGTCCAAATTGTTTGAGATGTTGGCCATGGTCCGCCCCGTGATCATGGGGGTGCCCGGCCCGGCGCGGAGGATCGTGTTGCGGGCTTGCGGCGGTTTGACCATCGAGTCGGAATCCCCGGAGGCCCTGGCTGTGGCCGTGGAATCGCTGGCCGACTGCCCGGAAACCACCTGGCAGAGAAACGAGTGGCCGCGCACTTACGTGGCCCGCCATTTCAGCCGGGACAGCTTGGCCGCACGGTATCTCGACCTGCTGGAAAGTGTAACCGCACACGGTGCCTGGCCGACGGAAGCCATCGAACGAGGCAAGAGGGGACGGATGGCCGGGGGCGCTGCCTGGGAAACAGCAGGCCGGCGGGCGGCGTAGCCAGATGCATCACCACCGGGAATCGCGCAACGGATGCTTTCCTCGTACATGTCTGCCGGCCTTTCCGCATGCGCTGTTTCCGCACGACTGGGGAACCGCAGAGCCCATTGGGAATGTCCGAAGGGCGTGAGTGATATGGCGGCGTCCCCATGGTCTGGGGACGATGACAACGGCGACCGGGCGCGCTGGACAGAAGGCCGTATTTGGCCAGAGGCGGTGGGGTTTGCGCCGGACGGCGGGGTGTCGTGACCCAAACACAAACGACGCGAGCAGACAGTGCCGCAGGAACAATGACCACAGGGACAGGCGAGATTGGAGTTGTGGTCCCCGCGACGGAGACGGCGTATGGGCAGTCCCGGCCGCCGAGCAGCCAGGCTGCCGACTCTGTCTTCGGGCAGCTGTCTCTGATCGCGGTGGCGCGATACTTCCTTCTGGGCCTCGCCCTCGCTTGTCTGGCCGATATTCGCAGCACGCTGCCGGTCTGGCACGCCCTGTCGCGCGCGCTGCTGATGAGCCTTCTCTTCGGCGCTTTGTTGTTGCCCTTGCGCCGGGCCCTGGCGTTTCTGCTTCTTGTCGCTGTCGTCTGTCCTGACATCGTACAGTCCGCCTCGCAGGTAGCCGAATACGGCGCGTTTTCTGTGGCCAGCCCGTGGCAGACGTCGATCGGGCCGTTGCGCCCCAGCTGGCTCATCTTCGCCTACTGCCTGGTTCTGCTGGTACGATGCGGAACCTGCCTGTGTGATTGGGTGGTGTTTGTTGCCGCACTGTGGTTCGGGACGGTGCCCTTTGTCACAGGGGCGCTGTACGGAGGGTTCAGTACGCCCGTTGCATCCATCCACATCCCGGTGGACGTGAAGATCCCCTTCCTTCTTCTTGTCGCCGTGGTGCTCTTTCGCAGCTACATGGGCAGGCGCCCTGAAGAACTGGCAACGTTGTTGGCAGCCTTCATCGGCGCCGTGCTGGCTCGGCACCTGATAGACTTCGTCTACTGGCTGCTGGGGATCGGATCCTACTTTGCCGGCGCGAATCGCGTAAGCTTGGATTCGACAAAGGGTACGGTCGTGTTCATGCTGCTGATCTCCCTCTCCTTGATCTTTGTCTGGAGACGGCGGCTTTTGGGGTCGGTTCTGGGGGTCATCAGCTCGGTCCTCATCGTCGTTTACACCACACGCATGTTATGGGTGACCTCGATTGCCGCCGTCATCATCTTCGTGGGGATGATGCGCACGACAAAGTGGCTATGGGTGACCATCGCCACTGGGCTTATTGCGTTGGCGGGTCTCTGGTTTCTAGTGACGGTGAGCCCGGAGAATATTGAACTAGCCCTTTGCCGCGGCAATCGCTTCTGGGGTGTTGAGGGACTGGGCGACGTCCTTTGGCGGCTTGATCCGGTGCGCTACGCGGAGCTCCACAACGCGATTGGCACGAATGTACGTCGCCAGGCAATTCTTTGGGGCAGCGGATACGGCAGCTACTACACCGAACTGATCATGCCCTTTCCCGTGAAAATGGCCGACTCGTTTCCGGATTACAGCCTCGCCAGCGGGCGTTTCTATACCTGCCATGACTACATCATTCGGACGTTCTTCAAATACGGTCTCGTGGGGCTGGCGATTCTCTCAGCGGTCTGGCTGGTGCCCGGCTGGAAGTGCTTTCGCGCTTTCCGTGGCGGTGTTGGGTCGCTGGGAGGCCTCATCGTATCGGCCGTGGCGTTTCTCCCCACCTCGATACTGCAGCTGTCATGGTCGGGTAAGGGAGTGATCATCAGCGGGTTCCTGATCGCGGTATACGTCACAGCTTGTGAATTGCAGCCGCAGGCCATCGAGCAGACGGGGCGAAGACGGATTGCGCGGCTACCCGGTTTGATTCGCTGGCCGCTATGCCCACGTGCGGGTCAGCCCGGCCTGGTGATGCCCCGACGGGGCTTTGATCGATTCTTCAAGGCGTATCGCGAGAGCGGGAGGCCATGGCGCACGTAGGTCGGGTGGGTGTGGGACAGGCCGTTGCCGTATGCACAGGCGCGACGGTGGTGGCACGAATTGGGGCGGTGGTGGTCGGCTTCGCGATCATCAAACTGCTGCGGCCGGAGGAATTGGGTCTGTTTCTGGGTACCCAGGCTTTGGTGTTCGCCGGATGCGGGCTGTGCGACCTCGGTCTTTCCCATGGCTACCGCATGATGGTCTCCCGCACCCATGCCCTCCGGGAGCGCCTGTTGGGGCCTACCCTTGCCGTGCAGGCTGCTGCTCTGCTCATCTATTTCGTCGGGCTGGCCGCCTATCTTGGGATGGCTGGCAGGTTGACTCCTTCCGTGGCGCTGGTGGCGCTGGGAGCGCTGGCCGCGCAGTGGCTGGCCTTGCCAAACATCGACTTGAAGATCTTCGCACGTTTCGGAAAGTCGGGTCTGCTGACGCTGCTACCCATGGTCGCCCTGGCCGGGGCCGCTCTTTTCTGCGCGCTGAGCGACCAGCGATTTGAAGCGCTGGCCCTGGGGTACGCCATCGGTATGGTGACCAGCGCCACCGTGGGAATCCGGTTCGTAGGTCTCGAGGCGGTCCATCTCCGTTTCGACCGAGAGTACTTGGCCCTGGTTCGCACAAGCCTCCCCTTCTTCTTCAGCATCCTGGCCTACCGATTCTCGCAACACTGGGGGCTGTCGTATGTGCTGGTTACCCAGGGCGAGACGGCGGCGGGGGTTGTCGCTCTCCCGTTGAAACTGTATCAGTTGCCGTTGGTCATAACAATAGCGACAACCAGCGTGACGCTGCCCATGTTCCACCGCATCGCCCAAACTGCCACCTCGCAGCGGTTCGGTGCCGTGCTTGGGCGACTGATCCGTCCCCTGTGGGCCTTGGGCGGGGCGGCAGCGGGCGTCTATGCTCTTTGCCCGGAGGTGATTGTGGATTCCCTTGCTAGCAGCGAGTATACCGCGTCCGTCCCTTTGGTTCGGGTCGTTGCCGTCGCCGTGCTTTTCAGGGTTCTGACTGTTCCTGCAGAGAACACCCTGGAAAGCCACGATCTCCAATGGATCCGTCTGGCGGGGCAGGTGGCCGGCACTGTGATGCTGGTGGTCGGTGTCATCTCGCTGCTGCCGCAATATGGCGTGATCAGCCTGACATACGCTCTACTGGGAATGGATCTGTTTTTCTTTCTATGGTGCTGGGGGTTCAGCGCCCTGCGGCTTGGACGTGCCTTGCCTTACGGCGTGCACTTGCGCGCCTCATGCGCCTTTGCCATATCCCTGGGCTTGGCATTTGCGTGTGGGTGGGGCGGTGTTCTTCGGGCGGGGTACTTCGTCGCCTGCTATTTCGCCTTGCTCACCGCGTTCCGCGTGTGGACGGTGCAAGATGCGCTGGATGCTTTACGGGCGAGAAGCTGACGGGTCCGGCGAGCGGTCTGTCGGGTTGTTGACACAGCAGGTGGTGCGCCGGGCGAGGTGCGGGCTTGGTCTGGACGCAACGCCCCGGCAGGACCGGGCCCGCAACCTGGCGGGCCTTGGCCGGCAACTGCTGCGCGAAGCAGCGAAAACAGCGAAGCGTGAGAATTTGGGCAGAATGGCATGGACGGTGGGACCGGCAGGTTGCTGGCATGTTCATGCGACGGCCATCGTGCCACCCGGCCTCAGCGCCCGACGTCGACCGTCGATCCCGGTGTGAACGACTGTCTGCCGGCCTGTGTGCCGGTGGATCGCCTGGATGCTTGATGCAAGCTGAGCAGCCTGAGGTTACAAGCCCTGCTGCGAAGGGTTCGGCCTTTGGATCCGCGTTCAAATACCAGGCTGGACGTCAAACAGGCGGGTGCTACCGCGCAGCTGACCCGGAAAGCAGAAACTGTCCTGTTGGACTCCCTGGCATGTGGCAAATCGGGAGCCGCCCATCAGCTGCCAGTTCGCCGCATTGATCTTGACCTGAATGCCCTGTTTCACCGACAATCCCCCGCCGTGCCACAGGCCTGGCACACCGCCTGCAGGCCTGGCACACCGCCTGCCAAGTCGGGGATTCCCCTGAGAGGGAGTCTGCTGCCGGCATGGTGTTTGTTGTCCAGGTGGCAGGTGTCCGCCGCATCCGTCATATGCTACCGCGCCGGACCACCCGATGACCCGCATGCCGTCGGTACGGCCTGAGCCGGGCCTCGCCATCGGCTACCCAAGCACGGCCGCCGTTACACATGGCAATAGGATGTACCGTGAGCCCGATGAGAATCCTGGCTATCGAGCCGCTGGCGCCGAGGGGGCACATCAGGCTGAACGCCTGCCTGGTCGGTTGCTTGGCAGGAATCGGGCCGACCACACTGGCCACCTTCGAAGAGTATCATTGCCACTTCCGCGGGGTGAGCCGTATCCGTATTCCGCGGAGGTTCAAACATGCTCAACCTCCGCTACGTTGCCGGCTAAATCAGCTCCAGATTCTCCGCCATGTGCTTACCGGAGTTCGCGTCGAGAACTATGACGTCGTCGTTTTTCTGAGCTACGAAACGGTTTCTATGGCGATCTGTTGGCCCCGATGGCTGCCCGTCTTCCTCATCGAACACAACAATATCGACAACGTATTGGAGAGTCCGCTGAAACGTTGGTTCTACAGACGACTGCCCGGCACGGCCCATCACCTTGTGTTCATGGACGGCATGGCGGGATACGTAATTGAACAGACAGGTCGCCCCGCTTCACACATCCCTTATCCCTGTTATGGGGACCGTTGCTTGCCGGACCGTCGGAGCCAGGCAGAGCGTCCTTGCGGGGCGGATGCGGGGAAGAAGGTCATCTTTTGCCCCAGCCGAAGCACCCCGCGCCACCTGCTTAACCGACTGAAGGCGTTCGTACTCGAGAACGAGGGCTTCTTTCTCGTAGCCAAGGGGGAGCAGACGGAGAGGGGGGAGCGATTCGACATCCGCCCCTTCTTCGACGACTATGATCAGATCATGCTCAGTACGGACTATGTCTTTTTCGGCGGCCAGTATCGGTATCGTGTCAGTGCCGTGGTATTCGAGGCGCTGAGTCTTGCCAAGCCGGTGCTCGTTTTGGACTGCCCGTTTGGGCAGGAGTTGGGACAGGCTTATCCCCGCCTGGTGATCCCGATCCGAGACGTTGGAGATATACGGAACGTGGCCCCTGAGCCAGAGGGGATGGAAGCGGACCACCGGAGGTTCCTTGCGGCACACGCTCCAGAGGCGATAACCCTGCGGCTGGCCGAAATCCTCCAGGGCAGCCGGTTCCCGCGATGTGGTTTGGCCGCCGGTTGAGGTGGCAGCGCTCCGGCCGGCGCCATGGGGGACGTTTACACGGAGACGCAGTCAAGTGTCTGAGTCACCGCGTGTCATCATGGGGTACACCCCGCACCAATCCCGAGTGTCCGAAGGCCGAACGACGGGGGCACGGGCTCCTATCGGGCGGTTCCGCTGCCATGTGGGGGGCCACTGGTTTGCTTGATACACCTGAGTTTCCTGTTGTGCGGGTGTTTTGCACCTTCCGGCTTCGGATACCGTGTTTTTCTGCGCCCCACTGTCACGGAACTGCGCGCGGGCATTTGGATACGTCCAGCAATTTCGCGGGCAGAGGATGGATCACTGCCAGGGCGCCATGAGTATTGCCAGGAGAAGGCCGGGTCGCGTGACAGCGGAATCAGCGGCTGCGGGCGGCGGCGCGGGACGCGACACGCTGCGCTTGGCCATCTTGCACCGGGTATGTACGGAGTATCGATTGGAACTGTTCCGCCGCCTGTCGGAGACGAATGGGCTGCGGGTTCGGCTGTTCATTGGAGAAGATCTTCCGAAAAGCAAAGTCCGCACCAATGTCGATCTTTCATCGTTGGATTTCTGCAAATGCCGGACAACGTTCATTCGGCTCGAGCGTCGGCTGATCCCCGTCCACCGCCGCCTGTACCAGGCACTGCGACAATTTGATCCTGACGTCATTCTCTGCGAAGGCGAGAGCCACCTGTACGGTTGTTTGACCGCGATAGCATACCGGTCCCGGCATCCTCAGGTCGGCTTGGTTCACTGGTCGTTGGGAGGCATGCCCGGCGCGCCTCACCATGGCCGCAGTTTGTCGACCAGGGCGAAGTACGCCCTCCAGCGTCGCTTTGACACGTTCCTGGCCTATTCCAGCTATGGGAAACAGCGACTGATCGCACTGGGGCATCACCCGGAGAGGATCTTTGTGGCGACGAATGTCTCGTGCGTGGAAAAACATCTGGCCATCGCCAGAACGCTCCCCGAATCACGACGGGAAGCCAGACTCAAGTTGCGTTTGCCCAGCCGTTTCAC
Source organism: Planctomycetota bacterium (assembly GCA_015661985.1). Taxonomy (GTDB): domain Bacteria; phylum Planctomycetota; class Planctomycetia; order Pirellulales; family Thermoguttaceae; genus SZUA-1497. The sequence goes on from DQVB01000327.1 coordinate 18,448, forward strand.
CCTGATTTATGCGGGGAGCATGGATCGCAACAAGCGATTGGGTGTCCTCTTGAAGGCCGCCGCCGCGCTCTCGGAGAATTGCAATCTCCTCTTGGTGGGAGCCGGCACAATGCTGGAAAGACTGAAGGCCCAAGCGATGCATCTGCGACACACTGTTTGTTTCCCCGGGCGCGTGGGCCGGGAGCTGCCATGGTATTACCGCGCCAGCGACGTTCTCGTGCTTCCCGGGCGCGGAGGCGTGGTTATTTCCGAGGCCATGGCATACGGCGTGCCGGTCATCACCCACCAGGCTGACGGCACCGAGTATGATTTGGTTCGCCACGGCGAGACCGGCGTTCTCCTGCCAGATGGGAGTCCAGAGGCCCTGCGGTGTGCCATCGAATTTGTGCGGAGTGACCCTGACCGGGCGGCGCGGTGGGGCAGGAGGGCACAGGAACTGATCGAGGCGAAATTCACCATGGGCCACATGGCTAAGCAGATTATAGCCGCCGTCGAGGCGGCCCGGCGAGCGCGGCGGCAACCGCTATGTGAGCCCACATGGTGACGCCCAGCGAGCGGTTTGGCGGTGTTGCGGCGGTGGCACTGGGAGCCAACGCGGCCCTTGGGCCGCAGACGACCGACCCTGCCCGGCGTCTCGGGCCGCAGGCTGGCGCCTTGTGTTCGTGCGCCCCGCGGGAGGGAGTCAGGCCAGCGGCGCCACTCTCTCTCGGTCCCTTGGGCGGCAGAGGAAACATGCGGGTATCCTGCACCGCAAGAGATGAAGGACATCAAAATGTGTATCTCTTCCCATCCCGTCCCTCGCCGGAGCGGCACCTGTGGACGCGCCGCGAAAATCGTTGAAACATGCCAAGGCAAGTCCGTGCTCCATTTGGGCTGTGCCGACTGGCCGTATACGGAACGGCGTATCCGCAACGGAGAGCTGCTGCACGCGCGTCTCGCCAGAGTATGCAGGAAACTGATCGGCGTGGATCTCTCGGCGGAGGGAATCCGACTTCTCCGGTCTCTGTGTCCAGATTGGGAGTTGCACCTGGCCGACGCCTGCCAATTTGAGCCCGACGACCACGTGGACCTGATCCTGGCCTCGGAGCTGATCGAACACGTCGAGGATCCCGGCAAGCTGCTCCGCAGCCTGGCCCGCTGGGCAAAACCAGGAACCAAGCTACTGGTTACCACACCCAACGCTTATGCACTGAAGGGTACAGCGAGGGCCTTGCTGGGCGGGGAGTTCTGCCATCCCGAGCACACGGTGATGTTCAGCACGGCCACCCTCTCTCAGCTGCTCCACAGGACTGGCTGGGCGGTGGGCGCCGTCGATTACTATCACCTACCCGCCCGCCGACTGCTGGCTAAGATTCCGTCTGCCTTTGTATTCATGCTGACAAGAGTTGCCTCTCCACGCGTCGCGGATGGCCTGATTGTGCTCGCATCGAGAAACGGCCAAAACGGCGGACCGTCGCCTCGCAACGACCATGCATGATCCGATCAAGTACGCCATCATGGAGGAGGCAAATCGGCATGTCGGTCCTTAGCCTTTTCATTTCTTTGCCCTTTCCCAGGCGATACACGCCGGACTGTCCTGACGATTGCCACAGGCTGATCATTCAACAAGGGCGGGGCGAAGATTCGCTCACCCCACTGTTTTCCCGAAGGATGGCCACCTCGCTTTGTTCCGGGACGGCTGAGCTACCCAACTCGGCGCAGAGCACCGGCCTGACACCCCATGCACACACGTGACCAACGCCTCTTGTGACCGGCTTTTGGGAACCGTCGGCAACCGGAAGGTGGAAAAGAGTCCGACGTGCAAGCGTACAGGAGAAGACGCAGAATGCGCGTCGCTGTGTTAAGCCATGCCCTGCGGGTAGCCGGAGGTCTGTCGGTGGGGAAGAACCTCATTGGTGCGCTATCACGGGTTGCCCCATGGCATGAGTATTTGCTTGTGGTCCCGCATGGAGCCGGCTACGAGGAGGTAGTGGCGCGGTTCCCGCGGGCTGCGGGAGTATTCTATCGCCGCCGTTTCGGGCACCTGGGAAGGTGGTACTACGACGCATTCCGCGTCCCTCACATTGTGTCGCGCTTCCGGCCGGACATCGTGTTATCGCTCAACAACCGCGGCGTTGGTTCGTCGCGGTGGTGTCAGGTCGTTCTTTGCCACGACCCACATCTGTTCTATGCGGAGCGGCATTTTTCCAGCGAGTTGCTGCGGAACAGGCTCATTAAGAGGTATCACAAGTTCAGGCTGCGACGCGACCTGAGGCATACCGCCGTGTTGCTTTGCCAGACACATGTGGCCGAGCAGCGCATCCGCATGCTCTTCGGTTATCGGGGCAAGGCCGTACTCTGTCCCAATGCTGTTTCTCGAGTTGTCTTGGATCGAGACAACGCCTGTGCGTCGGACGGCAGGCTCGGTCGATTTGCCGGGCGGTGGATCATGTTTTGCTTGACGCGGTACTATCCTCACAAGAACCTGGAGGTGATCGTCGACTTGTACCAGCGGTTCCGGCAGCAGCTGGACGACACCGTCGTCCTGCTGACCATCAGCCCGGATCAACATCCCAAGGCGCAGAAGCTCCTGAAGCGCATTGAACGGCTGCATCTGAGTGGCCACATCGTCAACCTCGGGCCCTTGAGCCAGGAGGAACTGGCCACGTACTTTCGCGCCTGCCACGCCCTCTTGCTGCCCACCTTGCTGGAATCTTTCAGCGGCACGTACCTGGAAGCCATGCAGTTCGGACTGCCCATTCTGACCAGCGATTTGGACTTTGCCCGGGAGATCTGTGGCCAGGCGGCGCTCTATTTTGACCCGTGGGATGCGGCGAGCCTTCGAGATGCCGTGCTGCGACTCAAGGCGGATCAAAGCCTCGCGCGCCAGCTGGTTGCTGCCGGCCGATGGCGCGTTCAGAATAGGTTTCGGAGCTGGGACGAGATCGCCCGTGATCTGGTGAGGACGTTGGAGGACGTGGCGGCGGGGAGACTTTCCGCTGCCGACGAAGAGCCTGTTCCTGTCGCGGGCGCGCGGGCGGCTTGAAAACGGACCGGCGCCGCAGATCCCATTCCGTTGCGGGAGGGCAGGCGATGAAACAACTGGTGCAAGACCTGAAGAGTGGCGAAACCCGCTTGGAAAACGTCCCCGTGCCGACGGTGGGCACCGGGCAGCTGTTGGTCCGGGCCACGCGGTCGCTCATTTCGCCGGGCACCGAGCGGATGCTGGTCGAGTTCGGACGGGCCGGGTGGCTGGCCAAGGCCCGGCAGCAGCCGGACAAGGTGCGCCAGGTGCTGGAGAAGATCCACACCGACGGCCTGGGGCCCACGCTTCAGAGCGTCCGGGCCAGGCTCGAAGAACCCATGCCCCTGGGCTACTCGAACGTGGGGCGAGTCCTTCAGGTGGGGGCTGGCGTAACCGACTTCCAACCCGGCGACCGCGTGGTCTCCAACGGCCCCCATGCCGAAGTGGTCATCGTGCCCAAACACCTGACTGCCAGGATCCCGGATTCAGTGAGCGACGAAGAGGCGGCCTTCACCGTGCTGGGAGCCATTGCGCTTCAGGGAATCCGGCTGATCCGCCCGACGTTGGGCGAATCGATCGCCGTGTTCGGCCTGGGGCTGATCGGGCTGTTGGGCGTCCAAATCCTCCGGGCCCACGGTGCACGCGTCATAGGGTTCGATTTCGATCCCCAGCGCGTGGACCTGGCACGCGGGTTCGGCGCCCGGGCCGAA
>DQVB01000571.1 GCA_015661985.1 Planctomycetota bacterium
AGCCGGCCAGAGCTGTACCACGGGCCGGCCATCGAGATGACGATCACGGTGTTCATGGTCCTGGCCGGCACCAATTTCATGCTCCTGTACTGGCTCATCATTTTCCGCCCCCGCAGGCTGCTGGCCGACGTGGAGTGGCGCACCTACGTGGGGATCTTGTTTGCGGCGACGGTACTGGTGGTTGCCATCGGGCTCTGGTCGGGCGACTTCGACGGCACCAACGGCATGCACAAGCAGGGCGCCGAGACGATCGTTCTACCCCCAGGCGGCCAGGTCCACGTAGGGCGGGACGGGCAAGTGGACGTGCGGTTGCCGGCCACCGGCAGTGCGACGACCGACGATTCGCCACGCAGCGGCCATGTGGCGGTGCTCGTGCCCCAGGAAAGCCACATCGTGCGCGATCACAAGGGTCGGTTGAGAATACGCCCTGGGGATGACCAGGCGGGCCGGGGCGAGCAGGAGGATCGGCGATTGGACCAGGCCATCCGCTTTGGGCTCTTCCAGGTGGTTTCCATCATGACGACCACCGGATACTGCACGGACAACTTCGATCTGTGGAATAGCTTCAACCGCGGGCTGCTCTTGGTGCTCATGTTCATCGGAGGCTGCGCGGGGAGCACCGGCGGCGGGCTGAAAGTGATCCGCCACATCCTGCTGGTCAAGATCCTCCGGCTGGAGATCGAACACGCCTTCCATCCCACGGTGGTCCGGCCCTTGTGGCTGGGGGGCCGGCCGGTGGAGGACCCCGAACTGCGGCGGAACATCCTCGTCTACTTCGCCTTGATCGTGGCGATCTTCGTCTTCAGCTGGCTGTTTACCATCACCGTCGAGCCCGAAGCAACATGGACTGAGCACGGGCACGAAGTGGAACACAAGCTGATTGATGCGGCCAGCTGTGTGGCGGCCACGCTGAACAACATCGGCCCCGGGCTGGGGGTGATCGGGGCCACCAAGAACTACTCCAATTTCACTTGGCCCACCAAACTGCTGTTCATCTGGCTCATGATGCTCGGTCGCCTGGAGCTGTTCGTGATTCTGGTGCTCTTCGTGCCCGGCTTTTGGCGGAGTCAATAAACCGGCCCCCGCCCCATTCCTGGCGGCTCCTGATCTTTCAGCCCGGTGAACCAATCGTGACAGCGCACCGGCCCTGGGACCCATCAATCCTTGATGAATCGTTCGTACGGCAGCTCGTCGGAACTGGCCGGCGGCTTCGTCGTTCCAATGGCCGAGGCACCGGAGCAGACCCAGGCCAATCGGCCGAGGAGCCGAAAGTAGACGATCAGCAGGGCCGCCAGCAGAGGGCTGAGAGCGACAAGCCCGAACCAGCCTCCCAGCCGATGGGCCAGCACGCTGAGCCAGCGGGCGGCCATCATCACAAGAATGCTTTCCACATAGAAAATGCCCCACGCCCATGGGGCGGTCAGGTAGCTCTTCCAAACGGCCCCATACAGCGGGTTCCACGGCGTGCCCGCAGCCAACATGGACAACAATAGCGGCGGGAAGAGCAACAAGATGACCACCAGGTAGAAATCGAAGCTGGCAGACCCCACCAGTTTTGACAGCGCCGTGGCGACCAAGGCGCTCGCACCTGCGGCGCTGGCAAAGTAGAGCGACTCCAACAGCCAATCCAACCAAACGGTGTCGGGCCAGGCTTCGATGCGGTCCTTACCCGCAGCCGTCTCTTGAAGCACAGTCAGCAACAACGGGCAAGCCACCGTAATGGTGATCCCGCCCAACACGCCCAGGAGGCCGAAGTAGCCCATGGCCAGGAAAAGGGCCTTGCCCTCTCCCGTGGCCGCCAGCGCCATCGCCTCGGCAAACAGATTGGCCAGGAAGGCCGTGGCAACGCTCAATCCCACCCACCGCTGCCAGACACCGTCGTAGCCCACCACCTGGAAGATGCCGGTGAAAAAGACGGCCGGGGCGGATCGAAGCCGTGCCGGTTGCACGCTGCTCCGGCGCGACTCATCTTCACATCGATCCTCCTGCTCGAGCCGCTGCCGGCCCCGTTCCAATACGTCTTCCAAATAGGAAGAGTAATCGGGTTCCTCCGGGGGAGGACCCGTGGCGTACTGTTCGGTGTGGTCCACCTCCGGCTCCAAGGGCGGAGGCGCCGGTGGAGGTGCGCGCACCAGCGTGGGCTGCTGGCAGTCAGGGCACACGATCTCCTGGCCGATCTGATCCTCCGTGGCCAGAAGCCGAGAGCCGCAGAGTGAGCATTTCAGGCCGATATAGGGTACCTCCGGCGTCTTGGAGCTCCACGCCAGCTGGTCCGCGTCGTCCAACACGCCGTATTCCTCTTGGCGTTTAGCGAGCTCTTCGGCGGAAGGTTCCTTCTCGGCCGGCATGGTCTCGAGGGGAGGGACCAGCACTTTGGTTTCACAATCCGGGCAAGCCAGTTCGCTTCCCACTTCCTCCGGTGTGGCAAACAGCCCGGTCCCGCATACCGGACAGCGGACCGGGATATAGGTCTTGCCCGCCGCCTCGCTCGTGTTCCCCTCGGAAAGCTCATACGCACCGGTGGCTCGAATCCGCGCAGCCCGAGCCTTGACCTGTTCGGGTGTGGGGACGATGAAGGAGCCGTGGCAGCAGGGGCATCTGCGACGGGCGCCGGCGTAGCGTGTTGCGGCACTGAGGAGAGTGGTGCAATGAGGACAGCGAAACTGGACGACAGGCTCCGCGGACTCGGACATGGCTCCCTCCCGCAAAGCGGCCCTGGCTGTTGCGTCAGGCCTCTTTCGGTCGTGTGGCCTACGTTTGTCCCACCGGATGGAGTGGTCTTGTCCAGGATCTTTTCGTAACAGCACCCTGAGGCGTGCTCAAGCGAGGCACGGCCGCACAGCCCCCCAAGCGGCGGTGAACTGATCTCCGGTCTCTTGATTCTCTCCTGTTTCGAAGTGGAACGTCAAGGCCGATTGCCTTCCGGAACTGCGGACCCCCGCGCACCCGAGTAGCTCGACAGCGCCGCTCTTCCAGCTTGGCTCTCCAGAGCAGTTTTGCAGCTTGGCTCTCCAGAGGCGAGGGTATGCGGGCTTGTAGGCGGCAGCAAGACCCGGCTCAGGAGAGCCACGCCTCCGATTGGGCGTGCCGCCCGTGTCCCAGTGCCGGTATCGAAACACCCTTGCCCGAGGAAAAGGCCGAAAAGTGGCGCTGCCCAAGGAGTCGATCCTCTTCCGCACGGTACATTCCGCACAGCGCAGGGATTGGGAGTGCCGGCAGAGACTGCGTCACGCCGAGCGTGACTTGCGCGCGAGTTGGCCGAGTTTCCTGGCACAACGAACAAACACCAAGGTCCGCTTCCATCGTTCCGGCGGCTTCTCCGCCCACGATCGTCCGCGGCCGGCCCCTTTCGAGAGGAGAGGTCCGCGAGTTTGCCCTTTCCGGGGCGGGTTATCACAGCATGGGCGGATTCTGCCATGGACATTGTTTCCGCCTGCCCACGCTGCGCAAAAGCTGACAGGTACCCGTGTTTCGGGCTACCGGCTAGGCTGCCGGGCGGTGTATAATCGCGCACGGCGTGGAGCGAAGGGCCGGGCCGGGCGTCCGGCGCGTTGGGGCTGAGCACAGGTTAGCGGCGAGACGCTATGGACCAGAAACAGGCGCATCCGGAAGCGTTGCAATTTGCTTCGCTGGCGGCCCACCAGATGCGCTCGCCGGTGACCGCCATCAAATCGATCCTGCAGACCCTTTTGGGGGGCTATGTAGGGCCGCTGAGTGACAAGCAGCGGGAGCTGTTGGGCAAAGCGGACGCCCGCTGCGACCAGGCTCTGGAGGCGATCCGCCGGATGCTGACGATCGCCCAGGGCGTGGAGCGGGAGGAGTGGGCCGAGCGCGTGGTGGACTTGGCGGGCGTCTGTCGGCGCACGCTGCCTCGCTACGCCCCCGAGGCGCTGGAGCGCGACATCTCGCTGGCCTCCGAAGTCCCCTCAGGCCCCGTATACGTCCTAGGGAACGAAGCGGCCTACGTCGAGCTGGTCACGGCCCTGGTGGACAATGCGCTGAAGTACACGCCCAGCTTCGGACGGATCCGCGTGTGCGTGGAGGAATTGTCCGAGGCCGACCGCGTGCGACTCACCGTGGCCGATTCGGGCGTGGGCATCCCCGAAGACCAGCGGGAGAAGATCTTCGAGCCTTTCTTCAGGACGGCTGCAGTCAAGAGCCTGACCGTGCCCGGCACTGGGCTGGGATTGGCCTTCGTCAAAGCCATCGTGGACGCCGCCGGAGGCAGCGTACGGGCGGGCAAGTCGGACCTGGGCGGCGCTGAGCTGGTGGTGGAAGTGCCTGCGGCGCGGCCGGAAGAGACCGCCGAGGCGGAAGAAAAGCGAAAGAAAGAGGCGCGACCCATGAAGGTTGTCATCGTTGGCGGTGTGGCTGCCGGACCCAAGGTGGCCTCCAAGATCATTCGCCTCATGCCCGACGCCGAAGTGACTATCGTGGAAAAGGGCAAACTGCTGTCCTACGCCGGCTGTGGGTTGCCCTACTATGTCTCCGGCGTCGTGCCCGAGCAAAGACAACTCATGTCGTCGGCTGTGGGCATGGTACGGGATGCCGTCTTCTTCCAGCAGGTCAAGAACGTCCGGGTGATGAACCAGACTGAGGCGGTGGAGATCGACCGCCGCGGGAAACGGCTGCGCGTGGTGGATCGGGTGAACAACCGCCAGCTCTGGTTGGATTACGACAGATTGGTGCTGGCCACCGGGGCTTCGCCCGTCGTGCCGCCGATCCCCAACGTCCAGTTGGGAAACATCTTCACCCTACACGGGGTCCACGACGCCGAAGGGCTGAAAATCGCCCTGGCCGAACGCCGCGCCCGCGATGTGGTCATCGTCGGCGGCGGCTTGGTGGGCGTGGAGATGACCGAGGCGCTCACGTATAGCGGCTCGCGCGTGACCATTGTCGAGCTGGCTCCGCAGATCCTGGGCATCCTCGACTGGGAGATCGCCAAGCTGGTCGAACTGCACATGGAATCCCATGGGGTGAAGATCCACACCAGTACACGGGTGGAGCGGTTCGAGGGGACCGAGAAGGTGGCCGCCGTGGTGACCTGCCGGGGCATCCTGCCGGCGGATCTGGTGATCTTGGGTAGCGGCGTGCGACCGAACGTCACCCTGGCTCGTGCCGCCGGACTGGAGCTCGGACCCACCGGGGCGATCCGGGTGGACGAGCGGATGCGCACCTCGGATCCGGACATCTACGCTGCCGGCGATTGCGTCGAATGCCATGGCCTGGTCACAGGCAAACCGTGCTACGTGCCCCTCGGTTCGACGGCCAACAAACAAGGCCGTGTGGCAGCGATCAACATCTGCGGCGGCCGAGCCTCTTTCCCCGGCGTATTGGGCACAACGATCTGCAAAGTGTTCGACTACTGCGTGGCCCGTACCGGCCTGACCGAAGCGGAAGCCCGCGCCCAGGGACTGGACGTGGTCACCGCCCTGGTTCCGGCTCCGGACAAGGAACATTTCATGCCCGAAGCGGCCATGCTGCTTCTGAAGGTTGTCGTGGATCGCCGGAGCCGGCGACTGCTGGGGGCGCAGGCCACCGGCCCGGGCGCCGGCGACAAGCGGATCGACGTTGCGGCCATGGCCATCGCCGCCCGGATGACCGTCGAGCAGGTGGCCAACGCCGATCTGGGCTACGCGCCCCCCTACGCCCTGGCCATGGACAACCTGATCACCGCGGCCAACGTGGCCGCCAATAAACTGGATGGACACATGGAGGGGATCACGCCCATGGAAGTCCACCGCATGCTCGAGGAGGGCCAAAACTTCGTGCTGCTCGATGTGCGCAGCCCGGCCGAATACGACGAAGTACGATTGCCGCGCTCCACCCTGGTGCCTTTGGGCACCCTGCGCGGGCGGCTGGACGAGCTGCCTCGGGACAAGCTCATCGTCACCTTCTGCAACACCTCGCTGCGCGGCTACGAAGCGGCGCTGATCCTGCGAGCCGCCGGATTCGGGCAAGTGCGAGTCATGGATGGCGGCATCGCTATGTGGCCCTACGAAAAGGTCACCTGAGCCGCCGAGCTCAAACGCGTCAGCCGGCAGCCCGTCCGTATCCGGCGCCACATGGTATCCGTTCAGGCCCCATGGGCGCCGAGGAAGGGTGGGACAAGGTCGCCGCCCGTGGCGGTGGGCCGGCGCCCTCGCACCAGCTGTCGAACAAAGCGAAAGCCACGAATCGGAGAGCCTTTCAGCAGCTGGTGCGGGGCTTGTCCCACCCTGCCACTCCCGCCGCTCCGTGAACGATTACCCCACACGTCCGCGCCTTGTTGCTTTTTGGGGCGAGGCAGTCATGATGGTTGGTGTCTTGGGATATGGGCTGGCAGACGGCAATCGACAGGGGAGAAGAGGATGGAGTGTGGATGGTACCGGTGGGCCGCCGGCTGGGCGGTCTTGGCTTCGACGTGGTTTGCGGCCCAGCGCGCGACGGGCGGCTGGCCCACGTGGCGAGGGGACAACCAGCGGAGCGGCGTGAGCGCCGAGTCGTTTGAGATGCCGCTGGCTGAACAGTGGGCTTATCATAGCCCCGTGCCGCCGCAGCCGGCCTGGCCCGAATCCCCGGCTCGCCGGGACATTTTCCGCAACGTCCGGCTGGGGCCGACGGTCGTCTACGACCGGGCGGTGCACGTGGTGGTCCAGGGCGATCGGCTCTACTTTGGCTCCTCTTCGGACGATGCGCTCTATTGTCTGGACGCCGCGACGGGCAATCTCCGGTGGCGGTTCACGACCGAAGGCCCCGTGCGGCTGGCTCCGGCCGTGGCCGACGGGCGGGTCTATGCCGCCTCGGACGACGGCCGTGTGTATTGCCTGGACGCGGGCGGTCAGCTGGTGTGGCGGCACCGCGTGGGCCCCGAAGACCGCCGCCTGCCGGGCAACGGGCGGATCGTTTCCCTTTGGCCGGTGCGCTGTGGCGTGATCGTCGACGGCGGGATGGTCTACGTCTGCGCAGGGTTGTTCCCTTCCCAGGGCACGTATCTGGCCGCTCTGGACGCGAAGACAGGCGAGCCGGTGTGGAAACGCCAGGTGGACATTTCCGCCCAAGGTTACATGGCCGCATCGCCCAGCCGGTTGTTCGTCCCCACGGGCCGCACGCCGCCCCACATCTTCGACCGGGCTGACGGCCGTCAGCTGGCCGCGTTCCCCGGCGCAGGCCAGCAGCGCTCCGGGGCTCCCGAGGGGGCCGGCTGCTTTGCCGTGGTCGTGGAGGACCAGCTCGTCCATAGCGCCGGCGAGAAAGGGGGCATCCAGATCACCGGCGTCCGGGCGCGCGAAAGACTGGCCAGCTGCCCCGGCCTGCGCCTGATCGCACACGGGCCGATGGCCTACGTGCTGGATCACGGCCGCCTGCTGGCCCTGGATCGCCGGCGCTATATCGAGATGGCTCGCCTGGAGGAAAAGAAAAAGCGCACCCCCGAGGAAGAGCGACAACTGGCCCGGCTTCGCCGGCAGCGGCGGACGTGGGTTCGTTGGGAAGTGCCGTGCCAAGAGCCCTACGAATTGATCCTGGCCGGCCCACTGCTGGTCGCCGGAGGCCAAGATCGGGTGGTGGCGTACCGAGTGGCGGACGGACAGCGAGTGTGGACGGCAAAGGTCGACGGTAAAGCGTACTCGTTGGCCGTAAGCGACGGGCGACTCTACGTGGGCACCGACACCGGAGCGATCCACTGTTTCGCGCCCCGGGGCCGGTCCAGCCCCAGCGCGGCCGCCGCCGGTGCCGGTCCCGGCAGATCACTCCCAGAGCCGGCCGCATCCAAAGGGCCGGCGGATTCGGTCTTCGAACGAGCGGCGGAGATC
>DQVB01000569.1 GCA_015661985.1 Planctomycetota bacterium
CACAAGCCGGCGGCCGGCGGCTCCGGCCGGCGAGCCGTTTCCGCCGTTGGACACGGCGGTCCGCCGTCACATCGAAGAGGCGTTACGGCGCACCCATGGGCGCATCGAGGGTCCTTTCGGCGCCGCCCGGCTGCTGCGCATCAACCCCCACACCCTGCGTGCCCGCATGCGCAAGCTGGGCATCGACTGGAAGCGCTTCCGGCCTGGGGGTGAAAGCCAGGGCGTGCCGGGGGAGGCCGGCTGATGCGCCGGCCGAAGTGGCCGGCTCCCGCGTCGGTGATCCGGGCTGCCTGGCGCCGGGCCGATAGCCTCAGGGCGTAGCCAGGTTGCTGATCGGGCTGCGGTTGTGGCTGTCGTCGAAGGAGCGTATGGCGAAGTAGAGTTCTTCGGCTTGGGGAATGCCGCTGACCACGAAGCACTCCTCGGTACCGGGCGGGGAGGGAGCGGGTTCGCCGTGGCAGTTGGCCGCCCGCCACCAGTTGCGTCGCTTGCCCTCATCGCGGGCGAAATCCCACGACTGGTAGGGTACGATGGGCAATCGTGACACCTTCACCTGGTAGCCGACCACGCGCCCGCCACCTCGATCGACCGGCGCCGTGAAGCGCACTTCCGCCCGGCCGCCGCCCAGCCGTCTGACGCGCAGATCGCGGATCGCCTCCGGCGGCTGGTCGTCGGTCCGCGGGTGACTGGCCTCCCAGAACAGCCGGGCCGTCTCCAGCACGGTATCGTCTTTGGGCGGCGTGTGGTCGGCGAAGCGCACCACTTCGTTCTCGGCGCCGGCCAAGGCCTTGCTGCGGTAGCCTCGTTTTGAGCCGTAGTACCAGAACAGGCGGGCATGCTCGAGCAGGTCTTTCTCGCCGGTCAACGAAAAACCTTTCGCGCAGGCGTCGGGGTAGAAACGCGTGTACCAGCCCGAATGGACACAGCCCTGGCCGTCCTCCGTGTCCGTGTGTTCGAAAGCCCACGGGTCAAAGACCATCCCAAGGTCGGGCACGTCGAAGTAGGTGTAGTACCACGTCTGACGGCATTTGGGGCTGAGCATGTAGCGGGCGCTCAGCTGGGCGAAGGCGATCACGAAGTCGCGCATGTCTTCGTCGCCGAAATAGCGGGCGTACAGATCGGCCCCGTTCTGGATGTAGATGTGTTGCCAGGTGCCGCCCATGCAGCGTACGGGCCACTGGCGGTCGCCTTTCATGAGCCGGTCAACGGTGTCGCCCTCGGTGGTGAAGGTGATCCCATGCTGGTCCATCCAGCGGCGGATGGGCGGCGAGAGGAGCTTGGCCGACATGCCGCCGAAACCGCCGCCGATGCGACTGGGGTGGAAACCGCGCTCGTCCAACCAAGGGCTCTGCCAGAGGGTGCGCGCGGCCAGGCGGCAAGCTGCCCGGAGCGGCTCGTTCTGCGGGTCGGCCATGAGCACGCGGACCATCACCTCAAAACCGCGGCCGAAACCGCGGATCGAGCCCACGGGGGTCTCGCCCGGCTGGAAGCGGCGGTGCACACGGAACTCGTTCTCCTTCTGCTCCACGTTGTCGCGGGCGGCCTGCAACGCGTCCGGATCGCCGGTCAGGCAGTAGTAGTCGGCCAGGCCCGAGCCGTAGAAATGGCAGTAACAGCTCTTACCCCGGGCCGCCTTCCACAGGTCGGCACAATCGCGGCTGGCCTCGCGCTGACCCCAATTCGGCCCCCACTGGAAGTTCCAGCCTGCCCGGACGGGGCGAGTGCCCTGCGGGCCGCCGGAGGGGAACCAGACCGCTCCGTCCTTCCAACGCCATCCGTCGGTCCGCCACGCCTGCAGGTCCATGTGGTAGCGGGCCCAGGCTTCGGCCTGGTCGAACCAACCCCGCTGACCGGTCCGCAAGTACATCAGCACCAACCCCTGGACGCTGTCCGCTTCGCTCTCGTAGTGGTTGTCCTCCCAGGCCACAAAGGCATTCGGCTGCGGCCGGCTCTGGTCCGGCACGCGCTTCGGATCCCACGTCCAGCCCCAGCGGCGGTAGGCGGCCAGTTCGTCCTCCAGTGTGCCGAAGCGCCCGCAGCCAATCGCTTCGCACCGGCTATAGTACTCCCCCGGCGCCAGGGCCCAAAGCCGATTGTGTGCGGCCAAGGCCGACTTGTTCAGCTGCCCAGGATCCGAGGGCGGGCGGAAATCGAAGAGGTATTCGGACGAATGGTGCGAGCAGTCAAAGAGCCAAAACGGGTCGGCCATCCACGGCTGGCCCACCGGCCGATCGCGGTTGAACTTCCGATCCCGTGGCCCGTCGAAGCGGGTAGCCACGCACTCGATCACCAGTTCCCCCCCGCTGACCTCCAACCGGCGCGCTGGGTCCTCCGCAAACAGCCGGTCGCATACGAATACGCCGCCGGGGCCGCTGGTGGCGATCCACCCAGCCGGCCGATCGGCGCGACCGCTGCCCGTCCAAAGCGTACGCGGGCCGCTCCCGGCACGGACCGCCCCGGTCACCTCCTGGTAAGTGTGGTACAGGTGCAGCCCTTGATGGATCCAGCCGTCGGGCCCGAAACGAAGGGGGCGCGATGCACCCACGAGAACCGACTCCGGCGGCGAGCCCAAGTGGAGCGTGATGGCCGCCCCGCCCACCGGAATCGCCGTGTATCGATCGGGATTCGAGTTGCACAGCTTATACTTGACCCACACCCGACTGCTGCCCGCCCAAGCGGTGATCCAGGCCCGATAGCCCATGCCGGCCGGATCGCCCGCAAAAGGGCCAGCCACCTCGAGCGTTGCCCGCAGCGGTCCGCGATAAACCACCTTGACCGCATCGGGCGGCCCGGCCACGAAGGACCGTTTCTGCCATGGGGCCGGATCGTCCCAGCTGCGCCGGCCCACGTACTGCACGTAGCTGGCTCGTCCGCCCGTGACGACCGGCCCCTCCGCCGAGCGCACCGAGGCAAACAGCCCGAACGGTTCGACTTTGCTAACCTCGAGCTGGATCGAGCCCGTATCGAGTACCACGCCGTCGGTCGTTTCTCGCACCTGCAAAGTCCGTCCCGGCCCCACGGCCGGACGCACCGGGCGGAGGACGTAGTGGTTCGTCGCCCCGGCCGCCACATCGTCCTGGAAGTCGAGGAGTATCCAACGGAGCGTACCGTCCCTTTCGACCACCAGGGGCAACACCTGGCAGGCCACCTCCGGGCCGCCTTGCCGGAAAAGGGCGAAGGGCTGGCCCGAGCGAAACCGTCCTACGGGCAAAGGTATGCCTCCCGAAATCGGCTCCGCCCGGCGGGCCACTCCGGCCGACTCCTCGACCTGCAGATGAACCTGAAACTGCTCGGCCGCCGTAACCGCTGGCACCCCGATCGCCAGCATCAGGCCACCAAATGCTGCAATGCCGCGCATCCCACGTCTCCACCGAATGGCCACACCTCAACCTTGCAGAAAACAAGCGTAGGATGGGCATTCTTGCCCGTCAATCATGGGCTCGACCGGTGAGTCCGGCTGGCGCGACAAACCTCACATCTTGGGAGATTTGCGATGCCCGGGTTAGTGCCCGACTTGTCCCACCTGTGACGGACAGGAATGTGCATCGTACCCTGCCGGTTTCCAAGGCTGGGCCCCAGCTCGCTGCCGTGGTAATCTGGGCACGATTGAGAACCGGGTTATGCCAGCGCGGCCGCCGGCCCGCAAAGCCGACGCGGGGGAATCTTCGTGGGTCGCACCTGCCGGATGCGATTCTTCCGGCAACGTCGAGCGATAGCCCTGATCGGGGTGACCTCCGCCAGGCGTGATCCATTTGGCGACGGCGACCCTCATTGATTTGCTGGCGGCAGGAGGCGATGATTGAAGTCAGGGGGTGTGCTGACGGCCAGCGGCCGAAGGTGGTGAATGGGTTATGGGCTCCAGCAGGGGCCCATGTGTGGCGCCGAATGAGCCGGTACTCGGTCAGTCGTGTTGAGCGTATTGCGCATATTGTGGGCGTTGCCGTGGACGGTTTTCGGACTCGCGGTGGGCGGCTTGGGGCTTCTGGCTGGAGGCCGTGCCCAGCGGAGGGGGCGGGTCATTGAGTTTTACGGCCCGGGTGCAGCTTGGTTTCTGCGCATTTTCCCGCTCGTTGCTGGTGCTTCGGCCGTCACCTTTGGTCACACGGTTCTGGCACGGGACCGCGCCGCTTTGGAGTCGGCTCGCTCGCACGAGTTTGTACACGTGCGGCAGTATGAGCGGTGGGGGCTTTTCTTCGTCCCCGCCTACCTGATTTGTTGGCTCGTGCTCTGGATCCGGGGAAAGAACCCCTATCACGATAATCCCTTTGAAAAAGAAGCGTACCGAAGGGAGGGCTGGGACCGCGGGTGAGGGAGCTGCCAGCATGGGGCATGGCGCGAAGTTGTACTGGGGGGCAGAGTCCCCCCCAGACGGTAGCTCGTTCCAGGGGCGGTGGGGGCCATGGGGAAGCCGAGCTGCGGCGGTGCAGCGGCCCAGGGCAGTGCGAGGGATGGCAGGCTGTGTGGGACGACGGGGCGCGGAGTTGTGTCCATGCTTTCCGGAGTGAGCATAATCTGTTTCGCCGGCAGTTACATACTGACGCTGGCTCTGGAGTTGACACGCATTCTTTTCCGCAGTGGGATCCGGGGGGCGCTGATGCTGATCTGCGCCGGGGCAGGGCTCTTTGCCCATACCGTGTTCCTGGTCAATCGGGCCGTGGCTGAACCCGGCGCACCGTTGTCGAGCAAGCAAGACTGGTACCTGGTGGCAGCCTGGGTCCTGGTGGTCATGTACCTTTACCTAGTCTCGTACCATCCGCGGACGGCCTTTGGTGTGTTCATTTTGCCCCTGGTGTTGGGGTTGGTTGCCATAGGTGCTTTTTGGGCGGACACGGAGCCTTTTCCGCGGGAGCCGGCCGCGCGGATCTGGTCCATGATCCATGGCATGTCGTTGCTGATGGCTACGGTGGCCGTGTTGGTTGGTTTTGTTGCGGGGTTGATGTACTTGGGCCAGGCCCGCCGGTTGAAGCGGAAGCTGCCCCCACGGCCCGGGTTGCGGCTGCCCAGCCTGGAATGGCTTCAACGGGCCAACAGCCGGGCGATCGTCACGGCTGTGCTGTTTTTGGCCATAGGCATCCTCTCCGGTGTGGTGTTGAATCTGATCCACTCCGGGGCGGCTGGCGGCACGGTGCCGCTGACGGACCCCCTTGTCCTGAGCACCGTGCTCATGTTCGCTTGGCTGGTGGCCTGTGTGATTATCTTGGCCTTCTACAAACCAGCTCGCGAAGGACACCGTGTAGCCTATTTGACGGTAGCCAGTTTCCTTTTCCTGGTGATCGCCCTGGCAGTGGGCCTGTCCACGGAGACGCACCACACGCCGTCGCGGCTGAAACCATCGTCTGAGGCGGCGGGGAGACGGCGGGGGGTGCCCTGGGTAGGCTGGCGGCCGGAGGGGTACCCAGGGAACCGGGTGGAGCGTTGGGGCCCGAGGATGACGGCCACAGGCGGCTTTTGTTCCCCGGCTGGCGAGGGCCGCGTATGATAGTCCAGGTGGTCGGCTGCAGCCATCACAATACACCGATTGCTTTCCGCGAGCGGCTGGCGTTCAGTGCTGATCAGCTGCGTGAGGCGTTGGCACAGTTCCGGCGCGGGTTTCCCGAGTGGGAAGCGGTGCTGCTTTCCACGTGCAACCGCGTGGAACTCTACACGGCCTCGGAGAACGATTCGCCCCTGGCGTCCTGCCGGGCCGGCACGTTTTTGGCCCAATGCCGCGACGTGGACCCCCAGCAGCTGCAGCCGTTCCTGTACCAATACGAGGGCGAGCAGGCCGTGCGGCATCTGTTCACGGTGGCCGCCAGTCTGGACAGCATGGTCGTGGGCGAGCCGCAGATCATGGCGCAAGTGCGCGAGGCTTACGAGGCGGCCGTGGAGGCGGCCAGCACCGGTCCGCTGACGCACGCGGCCTTCCAGACGGCCCTGAAAGTGGCTCGGCGGGTGGCCAGCGAGACGCAGATCCAGCAGCGACGGGTGAGCATCCCCAGGGTGGCTGTGGCGGATTTCGCCCAACAGATCTTCGAGCGGTTCGACGACAAGAAGACGCTGGTGATCGGTGCGGGCGAGATGGCCGAGGAAACGCTCCGCTACCTGCGAGCGGAGGGCAATCGAGACGTGGTGGTCGTCAACCGCAGCGCCCAGCGCGCGGCCGAACTGGCCGAGCGCTGGCACGGCCGCACAGCAAGCTGGGACCAGCTGGACGAGGCGTTGGCCGAGGCCGACTTGGTGATCAGCACGACGGGCTCCGAGGAGCCGATCATGACCGCGGAGCGGTTCGCCAGGATCGAGCCGGCCCGCGGCGGCCGACCCCTGTTCGTGCTCGATCTGGCCGTACCTCGCGATTTCGACCCGGCCATCGGCCAGCGGCCCGCCGTTTATCTCTATTCCATCGACGACCTGCAGGAGGCGTGCCAGCGGAACCGGCACGCCCGGGACAGGGAGATCCCGGCGGCGGAGAAGATCATCGACCAGGAAGTGCGCTGGTTCATGGCCGATCTGTACCACCGCGCCACCAGCCCCGTCATTCGCCGGCTCCGGCAGGGATGGCAGCAACTGGAGGCCGAGGAGCTCCAGCGCCTGTTCAACAAACTGCCCGAACTGGACGATCACGCGCGCCGTGAGATCCGCATCGCCTTCGACCGCCTGGTCAACAAGCTGCTTCACCCGCCCATGGAATCGCTGCGCGAAGAGTGCCGCCACGGGATTCCCCGAACGCTGGTCGATGCACTGGCCAAACTGTTCCAGCTGAAGGAATGACCCGGGCCGGGAGCCCGGCGGCAGGTTCGGCGTGGGGCAGGCGGCCCGAGGCCTGCCGGAGCACTCACATACGGCGCACCAGCACGAACGGCTCGAACAACCCGTAACCCACTGTGTGGTACTGGTCGCCCGGCGGTGGACCGGTTTCCGGGGCCTGCTGGAAGGCGCGAGGCCACGCCCTACCCAGCTGCGGCGATCCGTGATGGGGCCCCAGCGTGTTTTTCAGCGTGCCGATCACCTCCACGGCCACTTCGTTTTCGCCTGGCTGAACCAGATCCGTCACTTCGCACTCCCATGGTTGCCAAGCGATGTGGCCGGCCAATTCTCCGTTGACCTTCACCCGCGCCACGCTGCCGTGCCACTGACCCAACCGGACGACCCACCGCCCCGCCGCATCGGACACCTGGAACTTCTGCCGGTAGCGCACCCCGGCCGCATAGAACGGATGGCCCTGCTCGTTCCACGCCCCCAGCCTCAGTGGCCGCGGCGAGCGGATGGCGAAGCCCGCATCGGTCGGCTCGACGGCGAAATCGCCCAGCAGATACGCCGATTCCAGTTCGTGGAAAATGGTCATGGGCCGCGCCCGAACGGTTACCTCGTTTTCACCGACGCGCACGGCCGGGGTGATCTCGAGCTTGCCGAAGGAGCGGTCCAGCCACCACGCACCCCGGGCGGCCGCCACCGGCTGGCCGTTGCACCTCACCTGGTACAAATCGGGCCGTTCGATCACGATCCATAACGGCCCGGGCAAGGGGTCCTTGACGGTGAATCGCCAGGTCGCCTGGAAACCGCTCTCCGCGGGAAACCTCCAGCGGAGCCAGTGGTCGCGGAACTGAACAGCGCTGTCCCAAGGATTGCGCTCCAGACCGTTATGGACAAAGGCCAAGCGATTGGCCTGATAGAAGTACAGGTTTTGCCGCCTTTGTTCCCCTACGGTCAGATCGACGTAGTCCAGCGTGAGGACGTTGGGCCCGAGCCGTTCGATGGCCAGGGAGCCGGTCGGCTCGACGACGGTCCACGTTTCCTCTCGGACGGCAGGCGGTTCCTTCCCGGTTTGGGAAAGAAACAACAGCAGACTTCCACACGGCGGCAACCGGAAGGGAATGACGATGCCTTCATCGGTGCGGGTGAACCGGTAGGGTTTTACCGCCCCGGAAGCCGGACACCACTGTTCGACGCCG
>DQVB01000415.1 GCA_015661985.1 Planctomycetota bacterium
ATGGTTGAAGTAGTGCTTGGCTCCGCTGAGGTCCTCCTTTTCGAAAGGGATGGCAGCCACCTGGGCCAGTGATACGATCAGCTCCGATCGGCCCGTTTCCAAATCGATACGGAAGATGCCCGACTGCTCCGGCGCCGGATCGTTCGCAAAGGGATCGGCCAGGCCCACGTAGCCGTAGCCAGGCCGCATGTCGTTGACGCGACGGAAATCGGGCGCCACAGCCCACCGTCCGTCGGGACTGACCGCATAGATCGGATGCGGGATGGTGCGCTTCTGTCCCCGACGCACGTCCAGGATGTGGCAGACGAACCGGTCCTGCTGTCGGTCGTTCCAAAGCACTTCGTTTCGGGAACCAGGCCGCCACTGGAGCATGCAGCCCTGCTGCCAACACCACGCGCGGGTTTCGTCCAGCGTGATCCACGCATCGTCCTGATGGAGGTCGACCATGCCGATCCGAATCGTATCCTCCGGCGTGGGGGAGCGGTGTTCGAAGGCCACCTCCATCCCGAGCACATAGCGGTTCGTGGGATCGAACTCCCACTTGTCGTAGTAACCAAACCAGTGGTAGCCGGGACCTCGAGTGATTTGGCGCACGGGTACCGCCGCCACGTCCTGAGCCCGGGCAGCGTGGGAACGGGCGAGCCCGAACAGCGCGGCACCCCCAGCCACACTTCGCTTCAACATGGCCCGGCGAGAAATCAGCCCCCAGCACGGTCGTCTCATTTCGAAAACCCTCCATCATCTTTATCTTTTCGGGCAGTAGCGTTGTACTGCCATTATAGCTTTTTCGGGAGCGACGACGAGCCCCGGCCCGTGCTGCCGCCGGCCAACGCCCGGCGCAGCTTGAGGTCCGGCGGTATGGTTCACAGCGAGTTCAACTCATCGAGCAGCCGTTGCACTTCGTCGGCCGTGTTGTAGTGGAGCAGACCGATACGAACCACGCCATCGGGCTCCAGCCCCAGGGCTTCAGTGAGCGGCAGGGCGTAGAAGTGGCCGTGCCAGACGAAGATGCCGCGCGCGGCGAGCCGCTCGGCCAACCGGGCGGGCCTGAGTCGGCGGTGAGTGACCGCCACCGTGGGCACTCGCTCGGCCAGCCGATGCGGTTCCGTGATCCCCCAGACGCGGATGGCCTCCAGTTGGGCCAATCCCGCCAACAACGGGCCCATAAGAGCCCTTTCGTAGGCGGTGATGGTGTCAAAAGCGGCGACCAGGGCTTGGCGCCGGCCACTCGCCTCCGGCCGGTGTCGGCGCCCCAGTTCGGCCAGGTACTCCACGGCGGCCAGTGCGCCGGCGATCCCTTCGTGGTTCTGCGTACCGGTCATCCATTTGCCCGGCAGCTGGTCCGGTGCCGGGCGGACCTTATAGGCAGGCAGGCTTTCCAGCAAGGCGCGCCGTCCCCACAGCACACCCACATGGGGCCCAAAGAACTTGTAGGCCGAGCAGGCCAGGAAATCGCAGCCCCATGCCTGGACGTCCATCCGTCGGTGCGGCGCGTGGTGCACCGCGTCGACGAACACCAGGGCCCCGTATGCGTGGGCCAACCGGCAGATCTCCCGCACCGGATTGACCGTGCCCGCGGCGTTGGACGCCGCGGTGATGGCCACCAGGCGGGTTCGCGCCGAAAGCTTCGCGCGGAGGTCGTCCATGTCGAGCGTACAGTCCTCACGGCGCAGCGACACGTGGCGGACCGTGGCACCGGCGTCGCGGGCCGCCAAGACCCACGGGCTGACGTTGGCGTCGTGGTCCATCCGCGTGACAATCACCTCATCGCCTGGCCGCCACGTCTTGCCCAACGCCCGCGACAGGGCGAATGTGAGAGTGGTCATATTGGGCCCGAAGACGACCGTATCGGGGTCGTCCGCGCCGACCAGGTCGGCCACGGCCCGATGCGCCTCGGCCAACATCTCGTCGCTCCGCCGGCTGGTTTCAAAAAGCCCGCCGTGGTTGGCGTTCATCTCGGTCAGGTAGTGCCGCACCGCTTCGATCACCCGCCCCGGCACTTGGCTGCCCGCCGGTCCGTCGAAGAACACCGCAGGCCGCCCATCCACTTGCCGCCCCAGCCCAGGGAACTGGCGGCGGCACCAATCGACATCGAGACGGCGTGGAGAATCCGAAGGAGTCATGGGGCCCATCATAGTGACGCTCGCCGCCGAAGACCAGCGGTTGCCACGTTGGGGCAGCCGGTGCGATAATGACGCAAACTGTCGGTACACCGAGCGGCGCGAACGGGGAAGCCCCACAGTGTCCGCACTCCGAGGTCCGACGTGGAGTGGGCTTCCAGCCTGCCACCCACAACCCAAAAGATGCCCGAGCGGCGCGCACATGTGCACGTAGGAAGACTCGATGCTCCGGGTGACGGCTGGCCTGAGCGAGGCAACCACGTGCCGGCTGCGCCGCTCGGCCGGACTGACGCAGTGAGGACAGTCGACTTGTGGCCGATGCGCCCCTGTCCGTTCACCTGGAGCCGGTTCCCCCTTTCCGTAAAGCGATCCTCGCAGCCCATGGCTCGTCCCACCCACAAAGCATCCTTGGCGGTGGTCTTCCTGACGGTGATGGTTGACCTGCTCGGCTTCGGCCTCATCCTCCCCTTGATCCCCGTGTACGCCAAAGAGTTGATGGTGGGCTTTTCCAGGGCCCAGATGGGGTGGGCCCTGGGGCTATTGATGACTTGTTACTCGATCATGCAACTGGGGTTCGCTCCTTTCTGGGGCCGGTTGTCGGACCGTGTGGGGCGACGCCCGATTTTGATCCTCAGCCTGACTGGTTCGACGTTCTTTTATGCCCTTTTCGCTTTGGCCACCCTCTGGGGGAGTCTCTTCTGGATGTTTCTGTCGCGCATCGGTGGCGGGATAGCCGGGGCGACGATCCCCACGGCACAGGCGTACATTGCCGATGTGACGCCCATGGACAAGCGGACGCGGGGGATGGCGTTGATCGGGGTGGCCTTTGGTTTGGGGTTCACCTTCGGGCCGCTCATGGGGGCTGTTGCGCTGATGGGGGAAGGGCGGGCCGGGGCCAGTCCCTGGCCCGGGTTCACGGCGGCCGCCTTTTCGGCCGCAGCGTTGGTCCTGGCTGTGATCAAGCTCCGCGAATCTCTCGATCCCGGGCGGGTGGTGCCAGCACGGCGGCGTTTGGACCTGCGATCCTTGCACGACGCCCTCACCACACCTTCGATCGCCCTGCTGCTGGCGGTACTCTGCCTGTGCAACTTCAGCTTTTCCAACTTCGAAGCCACTTTGTCCTTGGTCCTGGCTTCCTTTTTGGGCGTGGGCCGCGGAGGGCGTGAGATCCTTTTGGCTTTTGCCTTTGTGGGGATGGTGCAGACGCTGGTCCAGGGCGGTGTGGTGCGGCCGCTGGCCGCCTGGCTGAGTGAGGGGACCCTCTGTGGCATCGGGGCTACGTTGGCCGTGGCCGGTTACGTGATGATGGCCACGGCCGCCGCGCCGCCGCCGGGCGTGGTAGCGGCTGTGGCGGCCGGCCAAGCGGTTTCTTTGACCACGGCGGCATCCCAGGTCGTACGACTGATGGTGGGGGCGGGCTGCGTGGTGGCCGGGTTGGGGTTCGTTTACCCGTCGCTCCAGTCGCTCATTTCGCGGCGGAGCGATCCGAGCAAACAGGGCGGGGTGATGGGGGTGGCCAGCAGCCTCAATTCGCTGGCCCGTATCCTGGGGATCATGGCCGCCACGCAGCTCTACAGCCTGGTGAGCCAGACCGCGCCGTTCTGGACCGCCACCGGGTTGATGGCCAGTGCCTTGGGGCTGGTCGCGATCGCCATCCGAGCCGGGGAGGATTGGCGACCCAAGCCGCTGGAGGCGGTGGCAAGCCAACCGCTGCCCGTGCGGGAGTGAGTGTGATTCGGACGCAAGGACCGCCCACGACAGAGCCACTCGCCCCCGTTGTTCGTCTCTCTGAACCGAGTTTCCCTCGAGCTTGGCTGTGTGGGCCGTTTTCGCCCTTCGTTTCCCGTTCCCGGCTCGGAGAGCCAAGCCACCTCGGAAACGCTCGCCCGCGTGGAGTCTCGGCAGGCCCTCACATCCCCGCGTTCCTACAGGACAACCCTTTCCTCGACTCGGAAACGCTCGCCCGCGTGGAGTCTCGGCAGGCCACAGCCTTTCCGGCGGTCTACGAAGCGGCCGGTTGGGAGGCCAGCCATGGGTTGGGCCAATCGCCCCAGTGCTCCAGGTACAGTTCGTAGGCGTTGCCGGCGGCGGATTTCTCCTCCAGCCACCGTTTCGTTTGAGCCACCAGTTGTTGTTCGGCCTCCAAGGGAAGTTGGCCTACCAGAACCCGCGTGCGCAGGAAAACGAAATAGGTGTCCAACACATCGCAGCGGCAATAGTCGTTGATCTCGGCCAACTTGCCTTCGTCGTACATGTCCTGCACCATGTACCCTTGGACGTCGATCTTGCCCGGTTTGCCCAGAAGGTTGGCCGCCAGGTTCAGGCCCCCTGGAAAGCGCGTCGATCCGAAGTTGGTCAACAGTTCGCACAAGTCGATGTGCGACTGCTGGTTGTACCGATTCCGCGGCTGATCGTAGCCTCGCGTGCCCGGCTGGAACCAGCCCGGCACGCTCAGGCCGTAGCGGAAGGCGGCCAGCTCCAACAGGGGCAGATCGAAGCTTCGTCCGTTGAAACTGATCAGCGTGGGCCGACGGTACTTCTCCCAACCCCTCCAGAAATTCTCCACGATCACGTGGGGACGAAACTCCGGTTCGTCCAGCACCACCAGATCGATGAGGCGGAAATCGGCCGCCACCTTGGCCACCGCCACCGCCACCGGGTACTGGAAGGTATAGGGGATAAAGTCGCTGTCATACTTCTCCAGCATCTCGGCGCGATACCGCCGGATCGCCTCGCCGGCGTCCAGCCCTTCGTCCGGATAACGGAGCCGGGAGACCAGCTCACCGTCAGCAACGCTCTCCACGTCGAAGACCAAATACTGCACACCGGGCGGGGACATGGCAGGATGACCTCTTCGGCTAAGGGCGATGTGGCCAGACGACCCACCGAGCGTCGCGCTGCGGGTGAGCCGATCCTGCCGGTAGCCTATCACATCGGGTGCCGGGAGAACACCGCCGGGGCCGAGGGCCAGTCCACTCCTCCGGGGGCCCGCCCCGCGAAAAAAAACTCGGCCAGCACTACCCACGCCACGGCCCCCGGTATATGCTGCGCGTGGCCATGGCCCCACCAGCGAAACCCAATGGGAGCAGGCAGACACTATGGAGCGGCAACGACTCCTGGAACGTTTTCTCCGCTACGTCCAAATCGATACCAGGGCAGAGGAGGACCAGCCGCGGTACCCCAGCTGCCCCGGGCAACTCGAATTGGGCAGGCTCCTGGTCGAAGAGCTCCGGCAGGCCGGCATCGAAGATGCCTGCCAGGACCAGCACGGGATCGTCACGGCCACCATCCCGGCCAACACCGATCTCCCCCGGCCCACGGTGGCCTTCTGCGCCCACCTGGACACCTCACCCGAAACCCCGGGCGCCGACGTCAAACCTCAGGTCATGGAAGGTTATCCCGGGGGTGACATCCCGCTGCCCGGCGACCGATCGCGTGTGATCCGCGTGGCCGAGCATCCTGAGCTGGAAAAACTGGTCGGAAAAACGCTCATCACCAGCGACGGCACGACCCTTCTCGGCGCCGACGACAAGGCGGGGGTGGCCGCCATCATGGAGGCCGCCACGTGGATGGTCGAACACCCCGAGCACCCGCACGGGACAGTCCGGCTCTGTTTCACCTGCGACGAAGAAATCGGACGGGGTGTCGATTACATCAACTTGGAGCAACTAGGTGCGCGAGTTTGCTACACCCTGGATGGCCAAGGGGCCGACACGATCGACGTGGAAACCTTCTCGGCCGATCTGGCCGTGGTCACCATCCGCGGGGTGAACATCCATCCGTCCATCGCCAAGGGTCGCATGACCAACGCCGTGCGCGTCGCGGCCGACTTCCTTTCCCGCCTGCCCCGCCACACCCTTACGCCGGAAACCACCGCAGACCGAGAAGGCTTCCTCCATCCCTACGAGATCCACGGCGGTGTGGGCGAGGTGACGTTGAAGATTCTGCTGCGGGATTTCCAGACCCAAGCGCTGTCCGAGTACGCTGAACGGCTCCGCCAGGCTGCCCGCGCCACCACCGCCGAATTCCCCGCCGCCCAGATCGACGTGGCCATCAAACCGCAATACCGGAACATGGCCGAAGGGCTGATTCGCGAGCCCCGTGCGGTCGGCTTTGCCCAAGAGGCGTTGCGCCGACTGGGTCGGTCGGCCCGGCTGACCATCGTGCGCGGCGGCACGGACGGGTCGCGGCTCACGGAAATGGGACTGCCAACCCCCAACCTGGCCACAGGCCAACACGCACCTCATTCGCCCTTGGAATGGGCCTGTCTGGAAGAAATCCTCGCGGCGGCCCAATGGATCGTGGCCATCGTCCAGCTGTGGGCGGAAGCCGTTTCGGACGAGGATTGATACCCTGGCCCAGTTGCCGCCCCTCCCCGCAGGGTTCACCTCTGCCCAGCCATCTGCGGGCGCTGCGGCTCGCCGTGACCGTTCTCGCTCCCCGCTGCACGGTCCTCCTTGCCGGCGCGCTCCATCGGCCCGTCGGCGCCCCGGCGATGACGGGGGTAGAACAATTCCACCGCGGCTCGCAGTTGCACCAGCTGGTCCGATCGTCCCGTAGCGGCTGCCTCCCCTTCGAACTTCTCCAACAGCCGGTAAACTTGCTGGCGCCCATTGGGCCAACGGACGTTCATGATGTCGTTGATCTCATTGAGCAGTTGATAGACGCGCGCCCGAGTCAGTCCCAACTGGCGGGCACACCTGCGCACGCTGGTGATCGGCCCCTCCACCCCCAAACGGTTCTCCGCCAGGCTGACGATCTGCTGGGTCGCATCCACGCGGATCTGGTCCACCAGCGGCTCCACAAACCGCTGGCGGATCTCCTCCGCCTTGGGCACACCGGGCGTCTGCAGCCCACGTCCAACCCACTGCTCCACCGCGTCAATCCGCCGCGGGATCAGGCGCACGGCCAAGTGTTCCTGAGGCTGCATGCCATCCACCAGGCAGTGGACGCAGTAGAAGACCTCCAGGATCGCACGGACTCGCTTCTCCCCGTGAGTCTTCAAAGCGCGGATTCCGGCCAGCGGCAAGTCGATGTAATCCCCCAAAGGCCGGTTCCAGATCACCCGCGTCATGTGTTTCAGACTGGGCGTCAACCGACCCAGCGTCTCCGCCTGAAGCCCGTGCCGAACGACGCTGGCCCGCCACCGCTCCCAAACCACCTCCGAAACCGTATCCGGATCAAACCCGTTGGCCGACGGCTCGCCCGACTCCTTGGCCTGTGAACAGGCCGTGGCCTCCACGGGCAGCCGCCAAGGGTCCGTGTTGGCCACACGGGCCAGGAGCCGGAGCAGAGACTGCAGCTTCTTGTAGCCGATCCCCGGTGTTTCCTCCAGCTCGGAAAAGGGCCGGCTCAACAGGTCGCCCACCGTGCGGCCCAACAGCGCCAAAGGCAGGCGGCGGTCCGTGGGCAGGGCCCAGTCGGCCAGCGGTTTGTCACGGCAGTTGACATAGGCCTCCGACAGCAGGATCTTCCGCAGGCTTTCAAAGCGGCCAGCGATCTGCAGCCGTTCCAACGACGTGTTCCGACTCGCGCCCATACGATGCTCCCCATGTTGCGATCCCCGAGTTGAGTCTGAGCCGTCTGTGCGCTGCCGCAGCTCTCTGCAGAGCTCGCAGCCAAGGCCGCTCGAGCCGAACTAGTCAAACCTCGGCCCGCACCCGGACCAAGGCCTGACGAGTTCAGCTCCGCGCGCAAAAAGGACAAACATGGCCAAGCACGGCAAAAGCCTTAGATCCATGCCGTCCGGGACCCGCAGGCCCCGTCGGCCGTCGCTCGGCATCTCCGTTCTCTGGCCGAGAAGACCCGGCGACCTCCCTGGTCCCGAGTGAGAACTGTGCCGAGAAGGCTCTATCAAGGGGAAGGGTGCCGCGCCCTTGACCGCCTCGGGTAATGAGGTTCGTCCCAGGCTCCGAGCGCGTGTGCAATCGCCTCCATTCCCTGCGGCACACGATCGACGAACCGCACGGATGGCAAGTTGCCCCGGTACACGCCCAAATGGCCGTGCACACCCAGGCAACCCGGCCGGTTTTCGGCCCAACGACGCCCCAATTCTGGTCTAGACGACACAAGCCAGTCAAGATAGGAAAAAAGAATTTTCCAAAAAACCTGGCAGACAGCCGCTGAGTGGCTGGCAGCGTGGAAGGGAGGTGCCCCACAGACTCAGCGGTCCAGAGATCAAGGCGTGACTGCCCCGCCGACAGTCTCGTAGCACAAGCGTCCCCCCTTGTCCCGTTTGCCCAGATTCACCCCCAGACTCCCCCAACCTGGGGCAGGCTTCCCAGCCTGTCACGAGAACCCAAAGGGGACGCCCACGATGGGCGCAGCTTGTGAGGCACGACCCTGACAGACCTGTTCACGTTCGGGGCAGGGGAAGCCGGCCCGCGCGACCACGTGTTGCAGGGCCAGGTGTAGCAGCCCCTCTGACAGACATCTTCATGTTCGGGGCAAGGGAGGAGGCTTGCCCGAAAAGGCCCCAAACGGGGGGCAGCCGTGCCCCTCTTGTGGCTGTCAATATGCGTTCTTGTGCCGGAATCCCCGCCAGATGGTCATCAGCAGGATCTTCAGGTCCAGGGCCAGCGACCAGTTGGCGATGTAGTCCAGATCACAGCGGAGGCGATGCCGCACCGAGGTGTTGCCCCGCCACCCGTTGACCTGGGCCCAGCCTGTCATGCCGGCCTTGACCCAGTGCCGCTGCGCATATCCGGGCAGCTGCTGCCGGAACCTCTCGACGAACACGTCCCGCTCGGGGCGAGGTCCCACCAGGCTCATGTCCCCGGCCAACACGTTGAACAGCTGAGGTAATTCGTCCAGGCTCCATCGCCGCATGAACCGCCCCACGGACGTGCACCGCCCATCGTCCGGCCGTGCCCAGACCGGCCCGGTCTCAGCCTCCGCATCGACGCGCATGCTGCGGAACTTGAACATCTGGAAATCGCGGCCGCCCAGCCCGGTACGGCGCTGGCGGTAGAGCACGGGCCCGCGACTGGTCAACTTGATGGCTGCCGTTAAGGCCAGCATCACCGGGGCTGCCATCACTAGGGCAGCCGAACCCAGCGCCAAGTCCATCAGTCGCTTGGCCCACCGCCCCCAGCCCTCTTGGGGATTCTCCCGGAGGCTCAGAAACGGCACGCGATCGATCTCCAGCATCCTCAGTCGCGCGCCCGTGATGCTGGGGATATCGGGCACCAGTTGCACTTCGGCCAACACGTCCGATACGGCTCGGTAGACTTTGGGCAATTCGCCGTAGCGGGACAACGGCAAGGCCACAAAAACATGATCGATCCGGTGCTTCTCTACGATCGCCGGCAGCTCGTCCAAGGAGCCAAGCCGAGGCAGCAGGGCGGGCTCAGGCCCGTCTGGACAGTCCACAAACCCCACGGGCTCCAACCCGGTCCAACTGTTGTTCTGGATCGTCCTCGCCACCCGCTGCCCGTGGCGGCCGGAACCGACGATCACCGCCCGGCCGTGATTCAAGCCGCGCGAACGGAAGAACTTCAGCCCCCGCCACAATTGACGCCGCATCACCGTCAGCGCCACGACGTTGAGCAGGAAGAACAAGCCCAAAGCCAATCGCGATTCGTACGCGTGCCGCCGGTAGAAGGTGAGTGTGATGGCCAGCACGAACAACAAACCGCTGGCCTGCACCACCACACCCAATTCCCGAGGCAATTGCTTCAGCCGGTGGACCTCGTACAGTCCGCACAGCCGATAGGACACGGCGGCCAAAAGACAGATCAGCGGCAGTCCGCTGAGGACCGAGTCGAGGTCGGGCACCCCGCCCGGCGACGGCAAAAGGCTGAATCGCAAGAGGTACGCCGCTACCCACGTCGCTGCGGTGACCGACAGATCGCAGGCCAGGAAAACCAGTCCCAGCTTGTTGCCATGCCGCCGATACATGCCAGCCGAACCGCTCCGTCCCTTTGGGGGCAAGATCACTGCTGGACCGATCGGCCCTGGTCGACCGATCCGGCGCGCAGGTGAAGGCCTGCTGAGCCTGTCGAGGCAGCTGGCAAAAGCGCCCCACCGACGACGGCCAGCCGGCACCTGCGACCACTTGAAAGGGGCGTCTTTTAGCAAAACAACCAGAGGCGGTCAATTGAAACTGGGTGATCTGGGCAAAGAGGACGGAGTCTGGCGAGGCTGCGTTCGCCCACCAGGCATTTGGGGCCCCCCGGTGAGCAGAGAACATCTCGGGCTCAAGTTGGCCAGCGCCAGTTTGTCGCCTTTTTCCTCGGCTCGCCCGACCAGGCCTCGATGCGCCGCCGCAGCTCTGTTGAGCCATCTTGCGGTAGGCCGTGAATGGCCACCAAAGTGTCTGGAGGCAATCCCCTCTATAGCGCCATATCGTTCACCGTTGCATCAGGGCCAAGCGACTTGTATCATGGAAACAGGGGCCTTCGGGCCCGACCGTTACCGTTGTGGAGAGACAACGAGACTGACAAACGAGCGTCTTCGGTGGCCCGTGAGGGGAACCGAGGGACCCTGGCGAGTGAGATCACCTTTGGATCGGTATCAGCTAGAGACGAATTTGGCAGCATCGACCGCAAGGCGTACGGAGCCGAACCACCTGATCGGGTGGTTGCTGGTCATTTTCCGCTGGGTGGCCGTCCTTTTGTTCCGGTCTGTTGTGGGGCGAGAGGCGGCCGAGCGATCCATGGCCGACGTGAGATCGGCCGGGGCATCGTGGTGGATCCTACCGCGGATCGCAGTGAGTCTTCCGTGCCCGTGTTGGAGTGTTTTGCGGCCGTTTGAAAGACTTGGCAGACCTCCCCGCTGTCCCAGCCTCGCCCCCGCCCCGATCGAAGGTGGCGGGGGGACGGAGCCCGTGTAGGATCGGGAATCTGGCCCAAGCCGGCTTGTCAGCGTCCAGCCGATACTCTTTTCGGCGATCCGCTCCCCGGGAGCCTGGTGCGGACCCCCTGGTCGCAGTCTAGGGTGGCTTCATCCCCCCTGCAGCTTGCATGAGGGGGCTCTCACGTGCCGCTCCGGGGGCGCTGGTGTTGGGAAACACGACGAGGATGCCTCTCATGGAACCTCTTCTTGTGGTAATCCTGTGTGGCGTGGTCGCCGCCTTGACGTTGGTGTTGATCAAACTCCTGGATCACCTGCGGCGGCGGGACGCGGAGTCCGAGGCGCGGCAGATTTTGGCCAGGGCCGAGCAGGAGGTGGAGAACCTCCGTCGGGAGGCTGAGCTGGAGCTGAAGGAGCTGGCCCTGCAGCAGAAGGCGGAGGCCGAGAAGGAGCTGCGCAAGCTCCGGCGGGAGTTGCACGAACGAGAGCGGTCGCTGGACAAGCGTCAGGATGCTCTGGAGCAGCGTGCTTTGGAGCTGCGCAAGCAGGAGAAGATCGTCGAAAACACGCAGCGGAGGCTGACTGAGAAGATCCAGGAGACGAATCGGCGCAAGGAGGAGTTGGCCAAGCTGCTCGATTTGCAGCGCCAGACGCTTCACGAACTGAGCGGGTTGACCCGGGAAGAGGCCACCCAGCGGTTGCTCCAGGCGTTGGAGACGGACCTGCAACGGGAAACGGGGGCGATGATCCTGCGCTACCAGAAGCAGGTCCAGCAGACCTGCCAGCAGCGGTGCCGAGAGATCTTGCTCAGCACACTGCAGCGGTACGCGGCGGCCCACACGGCGGAGACGACGACCAGCACGGTGGACATTCCCAACGACGAGATGAAGGGACGGATCATCGGGCGCGAGGGTCGAAATATCCGTGCCTTCGAGAAGGCGACCGGCGTGGACGTCATCATTGACGACACGCCGGGGGTGGTGATTGTCAGCGCCTTCGACATGGTCCGCCGCGAGGTGGCCCGCATCGCCCTGAACCGGCTCATCGCCGACGGCCGTATCCATCCGGCCCGGATCGAAGAGATCGTCGCCGACACGCAGCGGGAACTGGAGCGGCATATCCAGAAGGCCGGCGAAGACGCCTGCCAGGAGGCCGAAGTGGTGGGGCTGCACGAGCGGATCGTCCACCTGTTGGGGCGGCTCCAGTTCCGGACCAGTTACAGCCAGAACGTGCTGCGGCATTCGATCGAGGTGGCCTTTTTGGCCGGGATGCTGGCCGAGGAAATAGGCCTGGACGGCATGCTCGCCCGCCGCTGTGGGCTGTTGCACGACATCGGCAAGGCGGCCGATCACGAGGCCGAGGGAGGGCACCCGAAAATCGGGGCCGATCTGCTCAGGCGGTACGGCGAGCGCCAGGAGGTGGTCCACGCGGCGGCCGGCCACCACGAAGACCCCTCGGTGCAGTACCCCTACACGGTGATCGTGGCCACGGCCGATGCCTGCAGCGCCGCCCGGCCCGGCGCCCGGCGAGAAACGCTGGAGCGGTATATCAAGCGCATGGAGGAGCTGGAAAGTGTGGCCAGCGAGTTTCCCGGAGTCGAACAGGCGTACGCCATCCAGGCCGGTCGGGAGCTGCGGGTCATCGTCAGCGCCAAGGATACCACCGACGAAGGCGCGGCGAAGATCTGCCGGGATATCGTCAAGGCCTTCGAGGAGCGGCTCACGTATCCTGGCGAGGTCAAGGTCACCGTGCTGCGTGAAAGCCGCTACACGGAAATGGCCCGGTAAACGTTCCCCCGGCCACCCGGCCCATCGGAGCGCGGCGGCCAGGGCCCGGCGACGCCGCCCTGGCCGGGGGACGACGCGTTGACCAGCACGTCACAGCTTGTCCAGAAAGAAAGACTCGTGCGTCTATTGCTCATTGGCGATATCGTAGGCAAGCCGGGGCGGCAGATCGTGGCCCGCGCACTGCCCGGTTTGCGCATCCAGCAGCAACTGGACCTGGTAGTGGCCAACGCGGAAAACGCCGCCGGCGGTTCGGGATTGACGCCACCGATCTATCACGAACTGATCGCCAGCGGCATTGACTGCGTCACCATGGGCGATCACATCTACCGCCGGCGGGAAATCTTCTCTGTGCTGGAGAGCGAGTTGCGGATCGTCCGGCCGGCCAATTATCCCGCCGAGGCCCCCGGGCGCCGGTGGACCGTCGTGCCCGCGGCCACTGAAGAGCCGGTGGTCATCTTCAGCCTGCTGGGGAGAATCTTCATGCCCCCGGTCGATTGCCCGTTCCAGGCCGCGGAAAGGGTGCTGGCCGAAATCCCCGCGGACACGCGCTTTGTGGTCTTGGACCTGCACGCCGAGGCGACCAGCGACAAGCAACTCATGGGCCGTTTCCTCGACGGCCGGGTGACCGCTGTGCTGGGAACCCATACCCACGTGCCCACCGCCGACGAACAGATCCTGCCTGGAGGCACCGCCTACCACACAGACGTGGGCATGACCGGTCCCCACGAAAGCATCCTGGGAAGACGTATCGATCGAGTGCTGGAAACGGTCCGCACTTTCCGGCCCACCCATTTCGAAGTGGCCAAAGGGGATGTGCGCCTGCACGGCACCATCGTCGACGCCGACCCTCGCACCGGCCGGGCCAAAGCGATCCGCCGGATCTCGATCGACCAGGCAGCCGCCGACCGCTTGGCCACCCTGACCCAAAAGGCCGAATCGGCCGCTTCAGGCTGCCCAACGGCCAACTACTCCGAAGGCTCACCCGACCCGGCTGGCCCCCGGTAAACCCGCTGGCGCCACGGATTCCGGTTCGACGTGAACGGCCCCGGGTTGCTGTCCTCGGCCAGCGCCCGGTACATGATGTGGTACTTGGCATCCACGTCGTCGGCATAATGCACCAACAGGGCTTCCGGTGTCATCGGCTCCTTGGGTGATCCCCATTCGGGCAGCCTCTGGTGGGCCACGATGATGTGTTCCAATCGCAACAGCAGGTCCGCGTCGATGGCGATCTCCCCGGCCGCCTCGCGCACCATGTCGCGGCCCTGAAGGATATGCCCGACCAACGTGCCCGCAGGCGTGCTGGCCGGTCCGGTGGGCCCGTACTGCAGTTCCCGGACCTTGCCGATGTCGTGCAGCACGGCACCGGCCACCACCAGCTCTTTGTTCAACGGCGGCTGCATATCGGCCATAGTGCCCGCCATATCGGTCCGCCAGGAAGACGGCATTGCGCGTCACGCTCAGGGTGTGCTCCAGCAGTCCGCCTCGATAGGCGTGATGGAGCCGCCCGGCAGCGGGACAAGCCAGCAGCGTCCCGCGATGATCGCCCAACACCTTCTCCACCAACGACTTCAGTGGCCCGTCCGAAATCCGCTCGGCTACGATACCCAGTAGCTCTTCGAACATCTCGGCCGGATCGAAGGCCGATCGAGGGAGACAATCGTGCGGGTCGAATCCATCGGCGGTGTCCGCTTCGGTCGCTTCGCGGATCTTGCGGATCTCCAACTGCGGGCCGTACGGCGTCTGGCGGTAAACGGCACGGACCTTGTAGCAGGTGCCCGGCTTCCACCGCTGGCGACACGCCGCCGCCCACGCCGAATCGCTCCAGATGGGCACGGTCACCTCGCGGCGGGCGTCGCGGAAAGTCACCTTGAAATAGGGTCGGCCGTCCCGTGTGGTGGCCTCTTCTTTGGAGGCAAGCAGCACGAACACGTCCCCTTCCTGCCCGGGGACCATCTCCGACAAAGCCACCACGCCTCTCCGCTTCTCGCCCATGGCCAAAGCCCCCTCTGACGACGGAACAGCAGGCCGGCGCAGCGGCCGGCCAAGGATCGCTCACCAGCCGACGCCCATTATAGCCCGCCCCGTGGGGCACATTGAGCCCGCGGAGCGTGGCGAACGTGAACAGGGGCCCGCCGGGTCAGCGAGACTGGAGGTCGAAGGAGAAACTGTTGACGCCTGGGACGATCTCGATGATCAACGGTGAGGTTTGCACGCCCGTGAATCGTTTCGGTATCGCTGTGGCCGGAGCGCCGTTCTCCGGGCCCCGCTTGAAAACCACTCCGTATTGCCCGGGCTGCAGTCGGCGGTCACCGGACGCCGGGGGGATCACAAAGCGCCCTTCGGCGTCCGTCGTGGCGGTCAACACGGTGCCGGTCCGATCCCGCCGGCTGAGGATCACTTTCAGGCCCTTGACGGGCTTGCCATCCAAC
>DQVB01000408.1 GCA_015661985.1 Planctomycetota bacterium
CGCCGTGCGCCGGCCGGTGACGTCACGTCGAGGGGCGGCCGGCGCGGGGGCGGCGGAGGAAGTTCGGCCCGGCCAGGCGGTGCGGTCCGGATGATCCATGGAAGAAGGCCTCGATGCGCCGCACCACGCGCTGTTGCTCCTCCGCCGTCAGCTCGGCGAAGATGGGCAGGGCCAGCACTTCCGCGGCGGCCCGCTCGGTTTCCGGCAGATCACCGGTGGCATAGCCCAGGTGGCGGAAACACTCCTGCTGGTGAAGCCCCAGGGGGTAGTAGATTTCCGACCCGATTCGGGCTTCGGCCAGGAAGGCCTTCAGCCCGTCGCGCCGGCCGTCGGGTACCCGGATAACGTACTGGTTCCAGACGTGACGGCGGCCGGGCAGTTCGGCCGGCAGACCGAGGACGCGGTCCAGTCGGCCGTCGGTGAACATCTCGGCGTAGCGGCGTGCATTGGCTCGGCGCATGGCCGCCCAGCGTTCGAGGTGGGGCAGTTTGACGTTCAGCACCGCGGCCTGGAAGGCATCCAGCCGGCTGTTGATACCCACGACCGGATGGAAGTAGCGGGGCCGCATGCCGTGGGTGCGTAACAGCGTCAGCCGATCGGCCCATTCTGGATCGGAAGTGGTTACCATGCCGCCGTCGCCGGCTCCCCCCAGGTTCTTGCTCGGATAGAAACTGAAGCAGCCCGCGCCGCCCAAGCCCCCTGCGCGGCGGCCGTGGAATTCGGCCCCCAGGGCCTGGGCGGCGTCTTCGATCACCGCCACCCCGGCTCCCTCGGCCAACCGGCCGATGGTGTCCATCTGGGCGCACTGGCCGAACAGGTGCACCGGCACGACCGCCTTGGTGGCTGGGCCGATGAGCCGCTCCACCTCGGCCGGCTGTAGATTGAAGCTGACCGGATCGATATCGCCGAACACGGGCCGGGCCCCCAGCCGCGTGACGGCGCTGGCGGTGGCGAAAAAGGTGAAACTGGGCAGGATCACCTCGTCCCCAGGCCCCACATCGCAGGCCATCAGGGCCAGCAGCAGGGCGTCGCTGCCCGAGGCACAACCCACCGCGTATTCCGCGCCGCAGTAGCGGGCGATGTTCTCTTCCAGCCGCTGGACCTCGGGGCCCAGACAGAATTGCCCTGAATCGCACACGCGTGCAATCGCAGCAAGGATGTCGCCGCGTAATGGTCGCAGCTGGCGACTCAGGTCCAAAAGAGGCACAGGGGCCGTCTTTTCCGGCGGCCCGGCAGTTTGCGATGGTTCCATTCCCGTTCTCCATGGCCCCAAACACGCCTTCCACCCTGCGGCGGGCGCAGACGGTAGGTTTTTTGGGCACTCGAGTCAAGATCGACGTGCTGGCGGCCGTCGCCGTCGCATCGCAGCTTGGCTCTCCAGAGCCGAGTATCCCTGGCTCCGGGGACCCGGGTGTTCCTCTGAAGGCTCGTGCTGGCCTCTGGCTGCCGGCCGGCAGGCTCGGAGCCGGAGCGAAAGCCGGAGCGAAGCGGTCCGCTCACCGGCGGTAGGGTGACCAGACGGGCCGTGTCGGCTCGGCCTGTGCTGCGGTGCGCTCGATCCGCCTTGGGCCGCCCTCAGCCGAGCGCCCGCGGCCAGCGGACTGGACCGCCGTGGCCCTTCCGGGTTGCAGGCGCTGGGGTGGTCTGCTCTTCCAGCTGCTTTGGCCGGCGGCCGACGGTCCGGCCCGGTGCAATCCGGCCGGCGGCTGGAGCGCGGGTGGATCGGGCAGCTCGACCTGGATATCGATTTCCGCCTCCAGCTCCTTTCCGTCGTCTCGCCGGTACCTGGCCTTCAACCGCAGGGATTCGCTGGTCGGGGGAGCGGCGGGCCAGGGCATTTCCAGGTAGATGCCCTTGGCCAAAGGGCTTACGTTGATCTGCTGGGCGATTTCCTCGGCGGTGAAGTCCCATTGGGCCACCACGGCCTGGGGGCCCCTTTGGCTGGGGTCCTGCAGCTCAACGCTCAAGGCGCCTGGGACTGACAACAGACCGCCCTGGGCGTCGAGGGGCCGGATGAGGAGGGAAACGCCCTCGTCGCCGGGACGATCGTCCAGGTTCAACCCGCCAGTGAGTGGCGGGTGGAAGGCGATGCTGGCCACTACGTGCCCGTTGGGACGGGTGTCGGTCTCGGGGCGGGCGGTTGGGGCCGGCTGGAGGTCGGGCCGACGCGTAGAGGGGCGGGAGGCAGACCGTTCGGTGGTGGAAGGGGGTGCCGTGGTGTCCGGCGTACGCAGCCGCTCGGGCAATTCTCCTTTGGGCAGCGGTTCGGCGGGCAATTCTACCTCGGGGACGGGAAGCGTCATCGGCGCGGGCGCTTCGCTGGCGCGCCGGGTCGGTCCGGCCAACCGCTTTCGCAGCGCCGCGTTCTCGCGGCGGCATGAGCCCAGCGCCTGGCGGTAGCGGCGGATCTGGTCCTGCTGCTGGAAGATCTGGTCCTCCAGCATGGTGTTTTCCTGCTCCAACAAGGCCACGACCGGGTCAGTACGGCATCCAGCCAGCAGAACCAGCAGGGTGCAGGTTGCCATCCATTGCCACCCGTCCATAATCACCTCGCGCAAAGACCGCAGCGGAAGACCGCGCCCAAGGCGGCTCCCTCGATGAGTGGTTTGATGAGTGTGGTTTGTCGCCTGCCTGTGCCGGCCACTTGCCGGCCATTTCTGCGGGTGCGTCTTTCCGTCGTTTGCCGGCTCCCGCCCGGGCAGGGTGGAAAAAAGGGGGGGAACCCGTCCCGGCGTGTCTGCCTCAATCGCCTGTGCCGACGTGCTCCACCACGTGGTCGATGAGTCCGTACTCCATCGCCTCTTCGGCGGACATGAAACGGTCGCGGTCGGTGTCTCGTTCGATGCGTTCGAGCGGTTGTCCCGTGTGTTTGAGGAGGATCCGGTTGAGCCGCTCCTTGATCTTGGAGAACTCTTTGGCGTGGATCATGATGTCTTCGGCCGAACCTTCCATGCCGGCCATAGGCTGGTGGATCATGATGCGGGAATTGGGCAAAGCGTTGCGTTTGCCTTTGGTCCCCGCGGCCAGCAGGACGGCGGCCATGGACGCGGCTTGTCCCACGCAGTAGGTGGCCACGTTGCAGCTGACGAACTGCATGGTGTCATAGATAGCCAATCCGGCGGTCACACTTCCTCCCGGGCAATTCACATACAGGTGTACATCCGCCTTCGGGTCCTCGGACTGAAGGAACAAGAGCTGCGCGATTACCAGGTTGGAAACTTCGTCCGTGATGGCCGATCCGAGGAAGACGATACGGTCCTTCAACAGCCGGCTGTAAATGTCCATGGCCCGCTCTTCGCGGCCGCTTTTCTCGATCACGTAGGGAATCAAAGGCATTGCCGGTATCGCTCCGTCAACGGGAGAGGAGTTTGTGTGCAGCTCGGCGTTGGCACAAAGGCGGATATCACCCCAACGTTGAACAAAGGAAACACAGGATGAGCATTCTCGTCCGTCACTCATGGGCTCGACCGGCCACTCCGGCCAGTGCCGCAAAACTCGCATTCTGTGACATCTACGATGTCCGGGTTGTTGAACGTTTTGTCCCAGTCATGACGGGCAGGAATGTCCATCCTGCCCCGCCGGTTTGCAACGTCGGGGATCAGTCTTCGTCTTCCTCTTCTTTATCAGTCTTCTGTTTGGTGAGGATGTCATCCACGATGCCATAGGCCTTCGCCTCTTCGGCACTCATGTAGAAATCACGGTCCGTATCGTTGGCGATCCGCTCGATCGGCTGCCCGGTATGGTGGGCGAGGATCTGGTTGAGCACCTCACGGGTGTTGATGATCTCTTTGGCCTGGATCTCGATGTCCGACACCTGGCCACCCACCTGACCATAGGGCTGGTGGATCATCACCTTGGCGTGAGGCAGGGCGTAGCGTTTGCCCTTCGCACCCCCGGCCAACAGCACGGCGCCGCCGCTGGCAGCCAGCCCCACACAATAGGTGGCCACCGGGCAGCTGAGGATTTGCATCGTATCGTAGATGGCCAAGGTGGCGCTGGCGCTTCCGCCGGGCGAGTTGATGTAGAAGTGGATGTCCTTCCTCCGGTTTTCGCTCTGCAAATAGAGCAGTTTCATCACGACTTCGTTCGCGTTGGCATCGTGGATGACGCCCTGAAGCAGGATGATGCGATTCTCCAGCAGCAGATCGCCCAAGGTCAGTTGGCGTTGCCTCTGGTAGTCCCGGTAGCTGGCCCACTGGGGACCGAGCGGTGAGGAATCGAAGGACTGGCTCATGTTTGTTTCCCAAGGACCAGGGAAGGATTGTTTTTTGGTGTGTGACCCGGACAGTGCGGGGCGGACCGCGCAGCCGGCAAGCACGCGGGATCCGAGCGGCTGGTAGCTGGGGTACGACACCGGCCGTGGGCCCCGGGGGTGGGTTGTGGGCCGCGGCCAGCGCCGATGGTCCCGCCGCCTCTGTGACCCTGCCAGGGCGATGAGCCACTCGGCAACGGGGCCTTCTGCCGGCATTCCAGCCCGCCCCGATCACTTGGCCTTGGCCGAAGACTTCTCCGGCTTGGCCTCGGGGATCTCGGAGCCCCGGTCGCCGACCAGGGACCGGTCCAAGGCCCAGGTTTGGGTTGACGGGCCGGTGACGGCCGACACGTCGACAAACTCGGCTTGGCTGAAGATCAAATCAATCACCTTCCGCTCAATGATCTGGTTTCGCAGCACATCCATGCGGCCGCTCTTCTCCAGCCGGGCGCGGACGCGTCGCGGCGTCTCGCCGGTTTGCTCCGCGATGAGCTGAATCTCCAGGTCGTAATCTTCCGGTTCGTCCCGGATGCCCTCCTGTTCGGCGATCCGCTCCAGGATGAAATGCTCTTTCAAGGCCCGGGCGGTCACGGCCAGGCTGTTCTGACGCAGCTCGTTGGCATAAGCCCGGATTTCCTCGTCGCTGAATCCGCTCCGCTGCATTTCGAGTATTTGCCGTTCCAGTTCGCGGGCGGCTTGCCGTTTGAGCAACTGGGGCGGCAGCTCCCAATCGGCTCCGGCGGTCAACGTTTCGGTGATCTGCTCCCGGGCTCGCTGCATCTGCTGGTATTCCCGTTGCCGCTGCAAGGTGTCCCGCACCGCATCGCGCAGATCGGCCTCGGACACGAAATTCCCCAGTTCCTGCAGCAACTCCGGCGTCAACTCGGGCAGCTCGAGCCGTTTGACCTCCTGCACCTCGAAAATGGCCCGCACCTTCTGGCCGCGGAGCTGCTCGTTGGCCGCCCCCGCACTGATCACGGCCTCCGCCTCCCGGGTCTCGCCGGCCCTCACGCCGAGCAACGCAGTGTCAAACCCATCGATCCTGGCGTCCCGGAAAGTGAGAACGGGCCGGATGCGGATCACCTCCTCGGGGGCGGCGCACAGCACCCGGTCTCCGTGTTTGACGGTCAGCTTCGTGGAAATGTAATCGCCCAGCTCGGCCGGCCCGTCGTAAGGCACCAACTGACCCCGTTCAGCCAACAGGTGCTGGAGGGCCCTGTCCACGTCTTCGTCGGTGATCTCGCGCACCGGTCGCTCGATCCGCAGCCCCTTCCACTCGGGCAACTCGAACTCGGGCCGCACCTCGATGTCGAATTCGAACGTCAGCGGCCCTTCCTGCGGGATCTCGATCACCTCGAGGTCGAACTGGGGCTCGCCGATGGCCGACAGATCCTCCTGCTCCAACACTTGGCTGATGGCGTCCGTCAGCAGTCCGGCTTTGACCCTCTCTGCTGCCTCCTTGCGGAAACGAGCTTCGACCAGCCGGCGGGGGGCGCGGCCAGGGCGAAAACCGGGCACCCAAGCCGTGGGCATCAGTTCGCTGAACTCCCGGTCGAAATAGCGGTCGATGTCGTACCGGGAAACGGTGACCGTGACGTGCCGCTCGCAAGCGCTCTTCACCTCGACCTCAGCCGCCAGGTCGAGTTTCTCCTCGGCCTCTTCTTCCTGCTCTTCAAGTTCCTCTTCGAGCTTCTCTTCGAGGTCCGAGTCCTGCTCGTGCTGCTCCTCTTGCTCCTCGGAATCCAGGGCCTGTAGGGCCTGGTCATCCTGTTCCGCCCGGTCGAGCGGTTCGTCCGCGTCTGTCCTGTCTCGTGCCGCCATGCGTTGCACCATCCGAAAAACGTCGCCAAGAAAAAACGAAGAGCGGGTGATGGGATTCGAACCCACGACAACGACGTTGGCAACGTCGTGCTCTGCCAGCTGAGCTACACCCGCCTGTTGTTCCAAAAGGCTGTCACATGGCCTCGATCCCCCGGCCCGCGCCGGTAAACCCTGCTCGCCCCGGGCCGCCCCTTCGGCCCGGCACAAGACCGACGGCTGCACGTATTCCGTGACAGCCTCGAAGAAATGACCTCAAAACCTTCCGGCTACGGACAACGGGGCCCCCAACCTCGCCCTGCCGCCACCACGTCCGCCAGCTCGCACCCCAGGCCGCCCCGGGCAAAACTTCGGCCGTCCCCACGGGCAGTCGCCCCCAACCCGTCCCGGCTTCTTCCGGGGCAGACGACCGGATTGTGGGATTATAAGCCCCACCACGTCAGCTGCAAGGGCAATTGGCGGACTCCAACATTCATTCAGTTAACTGAAAAAGCCAACGCGCGTCAATGGCCCCAACCGGGGATC
Organism: Planctomycetota bacterium; assembly: GCA_015661985.1. Classification (GTDB taxonomy): domain Bacteria; phylum Planctomycetota; class Planctomycetia; order Pirellulales; family Thermoguttaceae; genus SZUA-1497. The sequence continues at coordinate 6,596 of DQVB01000408.1, forward strand.
CGCCCCAGGACAGGTCTGGTTTGCCAGCTGGACGGCCAAAGGGACCGAAAGACACCATACTATCGGCATCGGTACCCCTCTGGAGTTGGGCACGCTCTCCCCGGAGGAGATTGCAGGCCGCAAACTGACCGAATAACATACAAGGGTAGACAGCAAACCCCTTTGCTAGCGTCTGAAGGGGACCCAGGTCAGCCTGCGACGGATTGCCTCATGCAAGCCACACTGGTTGTCGTCAAAGGGAAAGCCAACAAGTCCCGGGTTGTGGTCAAGTTGCCTTCGGTGATTGGCCGCAGTCGCGAGGCGGACCTTCGCGTGGCGCACCCGATGGTGAGCCGTCACCACTGTCAGTTGTACGAGGAGAACGGGCTGCTGAAGATTCGGGATTTGGGTTCTTTGAACGGGGTTTATGTGGGCAACCAGCGAGTGACCGAGGCGGTGCTCCCGCCCAACGCGGTCTTTTCTGTCGGGCCGATCAGCTTCCGCGCAGAATACGAGTACATCGGGCTGGGCACGCCCGATGCGGTCTCCCCACCGGAGGCGCAGACGGCGCCGCCTTCCCCTCGGCCGACCGCCCCCCCCAGGGCCCCTGACCCCGCCCCTGGTGTACCGGACGAGCAGCCCGTGGCGACCATCGACGGGCCGCCGGCGATCGCCCCCAGTGACGGGGCCTTGCCTGATTTCGGGCAGCCCGCCGATCAGGCCGCGTTGGGGACCGCGGGGGCCAACGGCCTGGGCAAGACATTGCCCCAGGTCTCTGGGGGGCCCGCCGGTAGTGAGCCAACTGGCGACGCTCTGCCGTCGAA
>DQVB01000695.1 GCA_015661985.1 Planctomycetota bacterium
AAGCGATGGCGCCGTCTCCGCGGTTACCAGCAGATCATCCCACTGATGCAAGGAGTTCCATTCACCGACGGAATCACGCAGGAAGTCGCCTGACCAACTCGCCAGAACACAACATTTGACAATAGCTCGCTTGTCAGAGGGAGAGGGCGCGAGGTTCCGTCACTTCGCTTGAAGATCTCCTCTGGGGACCATGTCCACTTGTATTCCGCGTTCGCATTCGTCACTGCCCCGAAGTCGAGGCTGGGCGAGAAACGGACCGACAGCGTGTAATACAGGCCCCATGCATCGACGCCCGTAGTGACACTATTCCCGACATAGCGGTACGGATTGCCATCCTTCTGTTGAAAGACGAGCGGATCCTCGCTCAGCCAGCGGCCCGCTGCCGGGTCGTACCAGCGGTGGAGGTTGTTTTGAAGGGCGGTGTCCGGGTCGAAGGGGCGGGCGGTGAAGAGGAAGAGGGGCTGCAGCGTAGGGGCGGTCTGCGAGGTGAGCGTCCCGAAGGCGTCGTAGGCCAGGTGGTTGGCGACGGTCGTGGTATCCGTGGCCGGGTCGTAGCTTGCGAGGTCGCGCACCGTGTTCAGGTGATCGGCCAGGGGGCAGGGGGCTGTTGGTGGTTGACGGTTGATGGTTGATGGTTGGTGGTTGGTGGTTGGTGGTTGACGGTTGATGGTTCCTGGTCGGCCGATGCGGTTGTTTGCCCGGCCAGAATTTGGTCTAGGGCCGGGCCCGAGAGGTAACCCTTGTTGACGTCCGCGGCCGTAAGCTCGGACCCACCGGGACCGGAGAAGTCAAAGACGATTTGTCGGGGCCCCTCACCCCCGACCCCTCTCCCCCGCGGGGGAGAGGGGGGTCTGGTGCCGAGCCCTCCGCCGCAAAGGGGACAGGGGAGGCTGGTGCCGACGCCTCTCCGGCGTAGCGGAGGCGGGAGCCCAGGCCATCGCAGACAAAAATGCGACTCTCTTCGGCCGTGCCGTTGCCGTCCGTGTCCAGCACTTTCCGCACCCAGCGGTTCGCTGAGCCGAGAGCGAAGGGCGCAAAGCCGAGAGCACGGTGTCGGAACCTATTGGGCCGATGGGCATGATCCCATGCAGGTTCGGTGATCCGCATGTTGGCGCCGTCCCCGCCGGTGCCGTGGGCGTCGGTTGTGGGCCCAGGGATTGCGCGGGAAGGGCTCTGGCGCGGCTGGCGCCCAGTCCCTCTCCCCCTCGACGGGGGAGGGTCGCCGTGGGGGTGACCGCGTCTGCCCAAACCGAAAGACCGAGCCTTCATCGCTGAAAAGACCTCCAGCGCCCGTTGTCCCCCTTGCTTCGGCCCTCCCGGCCAGGGAGAAAGGAACTTGCCTTCTTCAGAGCACACGCCAAACGGGACCGGTCGCTGAGCGCCACACAACATTGTTTTCGCGTACATGGAATGAGCCCGCAAGCCGGGCACCACTGGGCGTCGTTGGTGTATTCCCCCGTGCCGTCGTTGGACGAGACGAGGTGGGTCATCCGCCCGGCATCGAACGTCCCATCGTAGTCGGCCAAGGTGGCCGGGCCGGGAGACCGGGCCGCAGCGCCATTTTGGGATGGGCTCTTGACTCGACTTTTGCCAATCTGTCACAACGTATTGCGCCACACGAACTTGTGACAAACATGTGCGTTTGTACAGCGCAGTTCCGCAAGGTCTTGCTACCCAGTTGGTTGCGGCGAATAGCCTGTCCGCAACCACCAAGAACGCCAAAACTCGAGCTTAAAACACCTTCGCATGCCGCCGCTCGTTCCCTTCGCGTCTTGGGCAGGCAGGGATGAGCGCGACGTCCGAATCAGGCGTGCTGCGGCTCCGCCCAAGTCGAACCGCAGCGGCTTGAAGGCCCCTCGTCGCCGGCGCGATTGCACTCGGCCGGTAGCGCGGGTAAAGTGGTTGCACGCTGGGGGGGCTACTCCGGATCGGATGTTACGTGGTCCCGCTGGCCGTGTGGACATGCGGCCCCGGAGCCCGACCCCATGGAGCGTCCCCACAAGGACACAAGCATCACCCTCGGAACCGACAGACCAAGGAGAGTACGATGGCCGCGGAGTACCGATTCTCGTTTGGGCCATGGAACATTCACTCGGGAGCCGATCCATTCGGGCCGCCGGTGCGCCCGTCGGTTTCCTTCGCCGAGAAGCTGAAGCTGTACAAGCAGCTGGGTTTCGACGGGGTCCAGTTTCACGACGACGACGCGGTACCCGACATGGAGGAATTGGCACCGGCCGAGATCGAGCGGCAAGCGAAAGAGGTCAAGAAGATGCTCGACGGCGAAGGGCTGGTCGCTGAGTTCGTCGCTCCACGGCTTTGGGAAGACCCGCGCGGCATCGACGGCGCCTTCACGTCGAACGATCCGCAATGCCGGGCTTGGGCTGTGGAACGGCTGAAGCGGTGCAATGACATCGCCAACGCGTTGGGGACCCGCCTGCACGTACTATGGCTGGCCCGGGAGGGAACGTACATCCGCGAAGCGAAGAACGCTATCCAGGCGCATCAGCACCTGATCGACGCGATCAACGCTCTGCTCGAGTACGACCCACACGCTGAGGTGGCGATCGAGCCGAAACCGAACGAGCCGATGGACCATGCTTATATCCCGACGATTGGCCACGCCCTGGCGCTGGCCGAACGGACGGCCGACCCGGGGCGCGTGGGCGGCCTGATCGAAACGGCCCACGCCCTGTTGGCCGGGTTGGATCCGTCCGACGAGATGGCCTTCGCCTTGGCCTTGGGCAAGCTGTGGAGCGTCCATCTGAACGATCAGAACGGGCTGAAGTTCGACCAGGACAAGACGTTCGGATCGGCGAACCTGCGTGCCGCGTTCAACCAGGTCCGTGTCCTGGAGCTGGGCGGCTACGCCGGGACGGGGCGATTCGTCGGTCTGGACGTCAAGGCCATGCGCACGCAGAAACCCGAGGCGGCTCAGAAGCATCTGGCCAACAGCCGCGAGATCTTCCTGCTGCTGGTCGAGAAGGTCCGCACGTTCCCGAGGGACGTGGAAAGGCAGTGCATCGCCGACCGCGACTACGAAGCCCTGGAGCTGGCTGTGTTGAAGCATCTTGTGGGGAGCTGAACCAGGTGGTTGAATTCGAGATGGTTATGGCACATACGAACCGTGGGGCCTCGGCTGCTGGCTTCTGTCTGTTGCTCGCGGCACTGGCGCTCGTTTGCGGCCGGGAGGCACCGGGGCAAGAGATCATCGCGCATCGTGGAGCCTCGCACGATGCCCCTGAGAACACGCTGGCCGCTTTCCGGCTTGCCTGGGCCCGGGGCGCGGACGGCATCGAGGGTGATTTCCACCTCACTCGGGATGGCCACATCGTGTGCATCCACGATGCGGACACCGCGCGGACGGCGGCGACGAAACTCGTGGTCCGGGACAGCACGCTTGCCGAGTTGCGGCGGCTGGATGTCGGCTCATGGAAATGCGATCGATTCTGCGGCGAACGGATACCCACACTGCAAGAAGTGCTGGCCACCGTACCTCAGGGCAAAAAGATCTTCATTGAGGTGAAATGCGGGCCCGAGATCCTGACTCGGCTGAAACAGACGCTGGCCGCCTCGCAACTCCGGCCTCAGCAGACCGTGATCATCTCCTTCGACGAACAGGTGGTCCGTCAGGCGCGAAAGATGATCCCTTCGCTCAAAGTCTACTGGGTGGTGGGATACAAGGAGGACAACAGGACAGGCCGCTGGTCGCCGAGCCTGCAACAGGTCCTGGCGACTCTACGCCGCACCGGAGCCCACGGGCTGGACACTCAAGCCCACACCGAAGTGGTCAACGGACGGTTCGTTCGGGCCCTGCGCGACGCCGGCCTGGAGTTCCACGCATGGACGATCGACGACGTACCCACAGCCCGGCGGTTTCAGGCACTCGGAGTCGATTCCATTACCACCAACCGTCCGGGGTGGCTACGTAAACGATTGATGACACAGAATCGCAGTTCCGCCAAGGATGAGTTGCCGGGTTGTGGCGACCGACCGCAGCCGAGTCTGCCTCCTGCCCATCGTGACGTGCCCGGGGATTATTCCACACGGTACATCGCCACGTCATCCAGGTGAACCTCTTCGTCCGCCTGGAAGCCGTCGACGATGACGATCAAGCGAACGCTGTGCACCGGCTTGCCTCGGATCTGCGCAGGAACCTCGCCGGCAACAGCGATCGGAGTCCAGGGGCCGGGTGCGGCCTGGACCGAGTGGGAAATGGCCGGCAGGTTGGCGCCGGTTTCGTCGATCGGCGTCATGTTGATGGTGACGGTTGCATTGCCGCGAGGCTTTTCGGGTACGCGGAAATAGGCCACTGCGGCGTAGTAGCCCGGGTTGACCTGGAGCGTCTGGTGCGGTCCGCCGCGTTTCACGCCGCGGCAGAGGACGCCCCGTTTGCCGGTCCGGGCGGCCTGCGAAGCGACCGTCATCTGGCCCACGCCCCACTTGATCCAGCGCGACCATTCTTTCGGCCATCGCCCGTCAGGCGATTCGAGCGACGGGTTGGCCGACACCGGCTCCGCCGTCCCGCGGCCAAGGGCCAAAACCGCGCGAGCCTGACGTCGGACGTCCTGCGTGGCGGATTCAGCCATCCGCTCCAGGCGCGCTCGCACGCGCTGGCTCCGGCCGATCCAATCGAGCAATCTCCAGAACGAACTTCCTCCCCAGCCGGCGCCCGCAAGCAGCGGATGGCGGTCGGGCGGAATCGGGTGCACCAGCACCGGATGCCGGGCGAACTGTTTGACCAGTCGCAATCGCCTCCCGGCCATCAGGAGCCGATCCCGTGCCTCGCCCAGCGCTTCAATCGCCTCGGCCTCGGTGCGCGGCGGTGGGGCCTCCCTTGAGCCGGCCCCCGCGTACGCCAGCGCGCTGGCCTCGTAGTACTCAAACGCGCGGAGCAACAGCTTCGCCCGGGCCTTTTGCTTGTCCGTGCCGGCCAAGCGCACCGTACGCTCGAGCAACTCGCGGCTACGCCGTATTTCCTCTTCGGTCACGTCGGCCAGGTAAGACGGGTTGTTGAAACGCAGGTACTGGCCGCCCCGGGTGAACCACGCCGACCCCGGAATCCGCCGTGTCCAGAACTCTTCCCAGATCGCGTAGTATCCGGCCAGGGCGTCCGCCGCGGCGGGGCCGACCGCCCGCGCGTACCAGTCGTCCAGGAGAGCGTCCACGTCTTGATGCGGATCCCAAAGGAGTCTGAGCGCCACGTACAGCTTCGGCCCCTCGCCCCAGTTCGGGTACGCCTCGGCGTACATGGCGCGCACATGGTGGGCCAGCGCGAACCGGTAGTAGTCCGCCATGTGGTGGAACCAGACGCGAGGCACACAGTACGGCGTGCCGTAGATGTAATCGTACCAGCCGAGCACCGGGCTCACGCTCTGCCACCGCTTGGTCAGCCTCCGGCCTTCGGCCCGCAGCTCCGGGTCGACCCATTTCATGCGGTCGTAAGTCATGTACGGGATGATCCGCGGATGAACTTTCAGGCGTGACGGCGGCTCAGCGACCTCACTGTAGGCGAGGCACCCGAACCATTTGTCGGGATGTTTCCTGAGCACGCCTTCGACCACTTTGTTGCACCATGCGTAGTATCGGTCGGAGACGTTTCGCCGGCCCAGAAAGTTGGGCTCATCGGGGTCCTGCGCCCGGCACCTGCCGCACTCGCAGTGGCCGCTGCTGTCGGTCACACCCAACGAGTACGAAGTCGCCTCGGGATGCTGATCGAAATAGCGGCAGATGGCAGCCACCGCTTCTTCGACGATCCCGGGAGCGGAGAAGCACGGCTGCCAGCCGTGGGTATGATCGTTCGGCGGGATGTACCGCCTGCCCCCTCGGATCGGGAAAAACTCCGGGTGCGTCCGGGCATACTTGCTGGGGGGGAAGAGGCGGAGCAGATTGTGATGGAACGAGACCCGCCCGTGCATGCGATTGCGTCGTGCCCACGTGGTTTGCACGGCCCCGACCAGGCCGCTGAACTGGCGAGAAAAGAAGGCCGGTTCGCTGCGGATATCCGTTCCAACCGGAATCTCGATCGTCCTGCGATCCGGCACGTCGTCGCCGTCCTGCCCGGGCATCAGCCAGCGCACGCCCACGAACCGCTCGAGGAATTCGCACACGCCGAACTCCGTCCCCCATGGCGTCGGCCCGACGATGACCACGTTGCGCCCATCCGGCACGCGGATGATGAAGCCGTCGTCGTCCAGGTCCTCGAGTTCCAGCCCCAGCGACTCAACGTAGCGATCTCGCCCAACGTGGATCGTCAGCGGCGTCGCGCCGGATGCCGCCGTGGGCCCGGCTCCCGGCGGCTGCGGAGCCGATGCTTTCCCCTCCTCGACCACGCGCAGCGTCGCACCCGATGACCGCTGAACGTACTGGCCCAACAGCTCCGCCGCCGCGATGGTCTGCCCAGGGGCGCCCTCCGCCACAACCACCACCGCCCGCGCCACACCGTTTTCCACCACACGGGCCACATCCGACGCCCCCACGGCGCCGGCACAACACACGACTCCAGCCGCCCACACCGACGCAGACATGACCGGTTCCTCCCCGACAAGCGAAGAATCGAAGCATAAATCCACGCCGATTATGAGGCCTCTGTGCTCTTCGTTCAAGTGAGGGTGAATAGCGGCCTCACAGGACGGCCAACCCTGCCTCGGCCGGGTTGCGTGCAAAGCGCCACCCGCCGCGCCCGGCCGCAGGCGTCATGCGGTCGACAAGAGGACGCCTCGCGGGGGTGCCGCAGGGGCAACGGATGAAGGCAGTGAAAAGGAGTTCGGCAATGCCGCTGATCATCGACGGCTGCGATCTGTCCAACGCGGCGGCGATATTTTTCCACCGCCAGGCCGGTCCCGCCACGCCCCGGGCCTGCGGGGGGCTATTCCTCCGGCATCAGTGACTCGACTTCGGTGTAGAACAGCGGTGTGGCGTCGACATCGTGACGCAGGTTGTACCGGAACACTTCACCGGCCGAGCCCGGCGGCGTGTAGCCTTGCATCAAGCCCCACGCGGCAGAGGCCAGGACCAAGAGGCCCAACAGGAAGCGGGCCCAAGCCGCCCAGGTCGAACGTCGCGTCGCGGCTCCCTGGTGCATGACAACCTCCCGCTAAAACGTAAGCGCAGGCAACAGCCACCCGCCAAACGCCAAATACGCTGCCAGCAGCGTGAGGATCAAGTTGAAGCTTTGACCGACGATGTACAACACGATGGGCTTGCCGCCGGCCATTTGTTGGGCCAACGCCCGGAAATTGCTTTCCAGCCCAATGGCCACGAAGGCCAGGCAGAACAGCCAGCCCCGGCACGTCTTGGTCACGGCGCCGATCACCTCTTTGCTGACAAAGTTCAGCCCTTCCTGGCCGCCACCGAAGGCGGGGATCAAGACGAACGAGAAGACGACGGAGGCGGCGACGAAGCCGACGATGAACTTGGGAAATCGGTACCAGATCTCCATGGCGTTGGGACGCGGCGCATCCGGATCCCGCTCGATCTTCGTGACCCACATCACGGCGACACAGAAGGCGACCACGCCGATCAGGACGTTCTGGATCATCTTCACCACCGCCGCCACGACCTCGGCGTTATCACCCAAAAGGGCGCCCGCGGCCACCACGGCCCCTGTTGCGTCAATGGTGCCGCCCATCCAAGCCCCCCCGACCTGCTCGTCGATACCCATGGCCTTGATCAGGGGCGGCATGCCGATCATCATGAGCACGGTAAAGATCAGGGTCATTCCCACGGCCAGCGTCAACTCCTCTTTCTTGGCCTTGGCCGCCGCAGCCGTGGCGATGGCCGCCGAAACACCACAGACGCTTGTGGCCGCCGCCACAATGATGACCAGCGACTTGCTGGCCATCTTCAACGTCCGCGTACCGAACAGATACATGAACAGAATGACGCACGGAGTGACGACCCACGCCACCAGCAATCCGCGACTGCCGAGAACCACAATCTTGCTGAACAGGATCTCGGCGCCCAGAAGCACCAGCCCCGTCTTGATAAACAACTCGGTCTTGGAGCCGGCCAGCAACCACTGGGGCGTCCCTATCGTGTTGCTGACGAGCAAGCCCAACACCAGGGCCCATAGCGCATAGGGGAGTCCGTAGGCCCTGATCGCATGCTGCCCGGCAACAAGGTACGCCACAACGGCAAACAGGAAGACAACGGCGAACCCGGCCACGAACTTCCCCGCCCTTTCACCCATCAACCGCACCCCCAGGGCGAAGGCTGCTCCCATGGCCACCATGAGGACGGCCAAGGCCAGGAAATTCGGCCGCGGCGATTGCGATGCATCATATAGCTGGTCGATCGCGTCCAGATGATCCGGCGAGGTGACCAGGGCACGCAACGCCTCGCGTTGGGCCTCGCTCATCGGATAGCGTGATTTCCACGCTATTGTTTCGGAAACCTTTCGTTGTCCCTCCTGGTAGCTCACCTTGCGCGAATAGTGGAACCGCTCCGCCGTCTGTTCCGCAATCTCGGCCGGAAGCGCGCTTTGCAGTGCGCCAGCCGTGGTCGCACCGGCCGGCCAATCCTTCACCTTCACGGTCACGTCGCCGTAGAAGGTGTCGACGGGATTGGTGCCCCAGCGCTGCAGCTTCGGCGCTTTCACGCCCGCTCCGAGGCTGGCGAGGACCACCGCCACGATCAGAATCGCAAAGCCAATCCAAACGGCCCACCAGTCTTCCCGTTTCCACAGAGCAGATATCCCCTCGCCGTTGCTCATGCGCAATCCTCCTCGTAGGTAACCCTCAAACGCTTGTCCAGCCGCACCTTATGGCCCGGGTTGTGCAGTCAGTTGCATCTAGCGGTCATGTTCTTCCTCCGCCACCCGCTATGCTCTCCCTCACTCCCTGCGACTCGCTGCACACGCTCGCCTCCGGCGACTCCCATTATGCTTAAGCCGGACCGGCGAGGGCAGTTTCTCTCGAGGCGGGCTGCAGTGCCCACGAAGGAAGGCTCCTGCTCAGGCCACTCGACGGCCGTTTCCGATTCGGTGGTTCGAGGGAGTCTTGAGGGCAAAGAGACCACCCGGAAACTGTGAATAAACAGGGCGCTGTCACGACGATCCGGCGGCGCCCCAAGGACTTCCCTCCCGTCTCCGTCCGGCTGTCCCTTGTGGGGGTGGTGGCCAGCGGAGACCGACTCCGTTGCTCCGTGACAGCTCGATTATAAGCAACGCCATCAGGAAATGTCCAGGCCGACAGCCGGCGCCGCGACGGGCTCCGGGCCGGTC
>DQVB01000724.1 GCA_015661985.1 Planctomycetota bacterium
CCCACTGCCAAGCCTGGGCAGGTGGCATGGGAGTGCGGAAGATGACAGGGCAAAGAGGGCAATCTGTCCTGGTCCTTTTCGGGCTCCGGTTCTGGCGCACTCGGCCGGGGGCGTGTAGCCGAGGCATCGAGCAATGGCGTCAGTCTCGGCGGATCACATCCTACGGCGTATTACGGGTGTTCCTCGGGCTTGTCCTTTTGACGGCCGCGGGCCTTAAGGTTCACTGGTTGGCCACCGAGCGTTTTTGGGGCACTGGGTTTCTGGAGAGCCGGCCGTTTCCAGCCGTCGTGGTCGTCTTTGAATGGCTCCTGGGTGTGTGGCTTTTGGCTGATCTGTACCCCCGCGCGGCTTGGGCCGCAGCCGCGGGGGCTTTTTCGTGCTTTGCCGTTGCGTCGGCCTGGATGGGCGTGAGGGGCGAGTCATCCTGCGGCTGTTTCGGACAGGTCAATATCAGTCCGTGGCTGATTGGACATCGCCACTCAGGAACGCATTGGTGATGTAACTCGTTACTGTGACGCACGTTGTGACGTTTTCGTGAACACAGACTTGCCAAATTGCCAGCCTGCCACAAGTGGTTTGTCGCAAACCGGTTACGTCGACTTCTTCACCGTAAGTGGCGCAGTGCAACTAACGTTCGTTGCGGATGTGTTGGCCGTGGCGCTGTTGGTCTTGGTGTGGCCGAGGCGCCCGGCCCCGGGCGGGTCGGGGCGAGCCGTGGGCTGCGGCGGTTGGTCCTGGGCGGGGCACGTGTTTCGGCAGTTTTGGCGCGTCTTGGGGCTCCGGCGTGGGCAGGCGCCTTCAAGGCCCGCCCGCCGGCCCGGTCGGTGGAAGCCGTGCGTTCTGCTGGGTGCCCTGTTGTTGGCGGGACTGGGCACGACAGCGTATTTCCGAGAGAAGCGGGCCGCCAGCAGCGGCGCCCCAAAGCGCATCGTGGTGCTGCAGAACCGTCTTTGTTTGGGGACCGTGTGGGCCGAGCGATCTTTCCGCTGGTCCCTGCCCTTGTTCAATCCGACGCGTGAAGAGATTCGCGTTGCCGCCCTGCGGTCATCTTGCGCGTGTGCGGAGATCCATCCTACCTCGTTCGTGTTGCGGCCCGGCCGGACGGTCGAGGTCGGGTTGAAGTTGAACCTGGCATCTTGGTTTGATGGGGACAGCGCCTCCTGGGAGCGACCTTTTGAATTGGAGATCACACCTGTCTTCGAGAGCCACATGGCGGAGAACGTCGTGTGGAGGCTAAAGGGGCAGATCCGTCGTGCTTTGCGTCTGAGTCCGCCGGTGGTTGATTTCGGTGATCGATTGGTGCGCGGCCACCCGCACCAGCCGCTGGGAGTGACGGTGCATGCATTTGTGCCCTTGGAGGAGTTTCACATCGAGTACGACAAGAGCCGGTGCCGTATCGAGACCGCCGGCGGGGCAGAGGCTTTGAGCAACGCGGGCGGGACGTTGGAACTTCGTGTGGCGGTATCGCCCGAGTTGCCTTTGGGGCCGTTCGAGATGGTAGGCTGGCTGCATGGCAGGACGGCGCGCGGCGAGCATTTTCCGCCGGTGGCCCTGCGGATGAGGGGAAAGATGGTTTCTCCGATCGGTGCCTATCCCGAGACCGTTCACTTTGGCATCCGCCGGGCGGGGGAGACGGCCGCAGCAGAATTGGAGTTGTTCTCCCGGGTGGGCCAGCGGTTCAGGGTTCGTCGTGTGATGGTTGGCGACCGATCGTTTGGGGTGTCACCTTCAGGGACGCATTATGGGTTGGAGCATCGCTTTGAACTCACGTGGCGACCGAGGGGCGCAGGAGAGGAGACGCATGCGAGGATAACGTTCCAGCTGGAGACGGAGGCAGGCGAGGCTTCAGACCTGCTGGTGCCGGTGAGCGGGTATGTGTGGGGGAGTCAGTCAGGAAGCGACGCGCGAGGCGAGGATGGGCAAACTTGTCCCTCACCGAAGCACGCTGCTGGTGAGCAACAGGGATGACAGATCCTGGCGGTGTCCTGGTCCGCGTGCCACGTGTGTGGAACCCGGAAAAGGGAGGATCGCGAGATACCCAATGACCAGGGAATGTCTAATGACGGAGGCCAGACGAGACGGGCCTGCTCGGTCCTGTGGGAGTTGTGAGGGTTGAGAGCCGGTAGGCGGCGGTTGTGGGGCGCCGCCGCAGGGGCCTGCGCGGGTGTTGGGGGAGCGGGGCGAGGCAGCGAGGTGGGAGCAGCACGCTTTTGGACATCCGGATTTCGCCATTCCTTCGTCGTTCGTAATCTGTTATTTGGGCATTCCACATTCTGTCACCTTGGTTACCGACCGGAGATGCGTTAGGAGGTCGAAACCGTGTACAACGGGTGCAATTGGTTCGTCAAGTGCGTTTGGTTCTGCTGGCTTGTCGTGCCAGCGCAGGTCCTTGCTGCAACAGCCGGGATAGACGAAGAGGAGGTCGCCCGCCGAGTGGTTGCCGACTGGAAGGCCCGGCAGAACTGCGCTCGGGTGATTTGCTACGAGGTGAGTGGCCGGATTATGGTCCGGCGCGGCGCCAAGAACGTGCTTGCCGCTGCGGCCTCCGAACAACGGGGTGGTGGGGATGTGGCCGGCGACGAAGCCCAGGGGGACCATCCCCCGGAAGATACGAGCTTCTCGAGCAAGCGGCGCTACGTATTGGATTTCGTCAACGGCCGGATCCGCCGCGAGTGCCAGCAAAAGCACTGGTCCGTTGAGCTGCGCAAATTCGTACCGACCCGTGACATCAGGGTTTATGACGGGACCTCCGTAACCATCTATCACCCGAAAGAGGATAATCCGGGTGGCCTGTATTCGGTTCCGGAAAACACGCCCGAGTATTCGCTTGGAGGAAATCGGCTCTTGTTCACACTTCTGGGCGAGGTCCATGACGTGCCCATCACGCTGGGGCATGGGCTGGTGAAGTCCCCACCGGTTGGGCTTCGGCAGGAGATCAACCCCACGGAGTTGGATGTGTACCGGACTCCCGCGCCGGGTGAAGGCCGCCGTGAAGCTGTCATTCGGCTCGGGAAGCCAGCAGTGTATTTCCACGAATTCCGGGTGGACCTGGAGCGCCAGTCTGCCGTTAGGGGCCTGCGTTCCTTCCGGGGCCGAGAGCTGGTGCAAGAGATTGAAATTGAGTATCAGCAGACCGGCGCAGGGTGGCTGCCTTCGGCATGGCGGTCTGCCGTCTATGTTTTCGGCCAGCTTGCGGAAGTCGGGGAGTTCAAAGTGGAGAGGATCCAGATCAACCCCGACTGGGATGTGGATAAGGAGCTGACGCTCAAACCGCCGCCGGGGGCGACCCTGCGCGACGAACAGGGAAAGCATTTCCGGGTGGCGGCAGACGGGAGTAGGATTCCCTATGATCCGACAGTACCCCCGCCCGGCGGGATCCCATGGATTCCTTTCGTCATCGCCGGTCTGGGGCTGTTGTTGGCGGGAATCTTGACGGTGCTTGCCAGAAGAGTCACGCGGAAAAAGGCCTCCTAGCTGGGCAAGATCAATGGTGTTGCTTTGCCCTTATTGTTCCCCAATTGAAGGAGTTGCGCACTGAATCTCAAGTCGGCACTGCTCGTATCGTGTGGTTTGGCACTATCGGGACTGGGCGCGGCCCTTTGCCTCCGCGCGGAGGCACAAGTCTGCACGGCCTATCACTGCAAGAAAATCCTCTCGATGTCTGGATTCCGGGCCGTGGGGGGTACGCAACGCCAGTACTGCATGATGTTCCAAAACCCCAACGGCCGCCAGGTGAAGGTTGCAGCTGGGGGTGGCGGTTCTGTGTGTAGTCTGGAGGGCACGCAGTTGTCGTGGTGGTGGTACGATCAACTCTGCGATGCCTGCGGCCCAAGAGTGGATACCAAAGCACATGAGGGCGCAGGCCCCGGATGGGGACCGGCTGTCGAGGAGAGATGGCAGAACTAAGGGTGCAAAGTTCACGGCAAGGTGCCCTGCCTTTGGATGACAGGAGGAGAGCCGATAAGCACACCCGGAGCTGGTGGCTTGAGGAAGCCCCTATGAAGGGGCCTGATCTGGGCCTTGGCTACGTGGTCGAATAAACTGCGCTGTTGGTCGCGCTCGTATTTCGCGTGCTCCTGGACGTAAGGGCTGAGTGCCATGCTGCACCTTTGTGCAACGCTCAGCGGCAGGTGGAGGTGGTCCACGATCGCAAGAGCCTTCACCACTTCGAGTTCCTTCCGGCCACAGAACTCGCGAAGGATCTCACAAATCTGTCGACGGCTTGGCGCAAAGAGATGCTTGACTCGATACTTACTTGCCTGCAATATTCACGCAGGAACCGGCAGAGTCTTTGGGGTTTCCACCGGCGCAGCGGACCGGCTGCCTGGGAGTTAGGATTTGTACTTGTGGGTTGTGGCCGGGGCGTCGGCAAATGGGAGGCCGCCAGTTGGCCCCGCGCGGCGGGAAGGCACTGCCCGCGGCGTGTGCCGGGC
>DQVB01000739.1 GCA_015661985.1 Planctomycetota bacterium
CGAAGGTCGGCCAGTTTCGGGGGACAGGGCCTTGGAACCGACCACCGAAGTGAGCTATGTCGTCCCGGTCGACCAGCCGAACACGGTGCGGGAGATCGCCGAGCGGTTGTTCCCCGCCTACACGGTGGAGGCTGGCGGTTTTCATTTGGCCGGCTGCAAGCTGGAGGACCATCCTTTCGTCCGGCTGGAGTTTCAATCGGCCCGTGGCGTGAGCCTGGTCTACGTGGACGCGCAGGGTCGCGAGGCTGACGCGGCGCTGGTCAGCACGCTGGGGATGGCCAACACCACGCCACTGGAGACCGATCGCCGTTTGCCCGAGCGGGAATTGGAGCGGATGATCCAGTGCGGAACCCGCATAGCCCGGCAGAAGATACCTGAGGCCGAATCGGCCACCCTCAGCCGCGTGGACGTGATCTGCTGCAGGTACGCGCACGGGAAGATCCGTTTCACCGTGGGCGATCAGTCGGCGGACTTGAGATTTTCAGGTTGGGCCAGGCAGCTGGAGCCCCCTCCTTTCGTTTGTCCTTATACGGGCATTGAGACATTCCATTTGGCCGCCACGGACGAGGGTCAGATTGCCGCGGCCGAAGCCATCCAGACGTGTGCCATCACGGGGCGCCGTGTGCTGCCCGATGCCCTGCGCAGCTGTTCGGTGACGGGCGTGCGGGCGTTGGCCGAGTTTTTCGCCACCTGCCCGGTGAGCGGCAAAGCGGTACTGGAAAAGGAGATGGTCCCCTGCTCGACCTGTGGGCAGATGGTCAGTCCGATGGTGGTGACGGCAGGCCGCTGTGCTGCGTGCCAAAGTCTGGCCGGCCCCGAGACAGACGATCCTCGCATTAGTCGGCTCACCCAAGCCTACCCCTCGCTGTCCACGTGGCCTCGCTGGCAGCTGGCCGAAACGGCCACCGTGCTGATCGTCGTATTGCGCAAGCGGCTCCGGCGCCTATTGTTGGTTCTCGACAAGGACACACTCGAGCCTCGGCGGGTCGCTGCCGGAAGCCGGCTGACGGCCGGGTGGAGCGAGTTGGAGCCGTCCCGTTTGCGCGAGGTCCTGGACAGATAGACGAGCCGGCGGGGGCGTTCCGGTGGTGGAGATGGCCCGGGCAGCTCGTGCGGCACTCAGACGGGTGCAACCGCGGCTACGTCGGTTTCCGTTACAGGCGCGTTGTTGCGTTGTCGGGGTGACGTTACACTGCAGCGCCGTCCCGTTGGGCTCGGTACCAGCGACTTTGCCAAGGAATACTCATGGATTTAAAGCGACGACTGCAGGTGGCCCTTGAGGCGGCCCGGGAGGCGGGCGAGATCACGCTCCGGTATTTCCGTCGCACCGATCTGGAGGTGGAGCGCAAGGCAGACGATTCTCCCGTAACGGCGGCTGACCGCCAGGCGGAACGGCATCTACGAGACCGGATCGGAGAGGCCTTTCCTGAAGACGGGATCCTGGGCGAAGAGTTCCCGGAAAAACGTGGCACGGGCGGCTACCGGTGGATCCTGGATCCCATCGACGGCACCAAGTCGTTCATCCATGGGGTGCCGCTTTACGGCACGATGGTCGCTCTGGAACGGGATGGCCAGAGCCTGTTGGGTGTCATCGTCATTCCCGCTCTGGACGAATGCGTCTATGCGGCCCGAGGTGAGGGGGCTTGGTACCAGGCCGGCAATGAGCCGCCTGTGCCGGCGCGGGTCTCGCGCTGCGGGCGACTGGCCGGAGGCCTTTTCCTGACCAGCGAAGTGGCCAACTTCGACAAGACAGGCCGCCGGCACATCTACGATCGGCTTCAAGCCGCAGCCCGCCTCACCCGCACCTGGGGCGATTGCTACGGGTACCTGATGGTGGCCACGGGAAGGGCCGAAGTGATGATCGATCCCCTGCTCAGTCTCTGGGACAGTGCCCCTCTTCTGCCCATCATTGAAGAGGCCGGCGGCCGTTTCACCGACTGGCAAGGCCGCCGCCGGATCGACGCCGGCGAGGCGATCGCCACCAACGGACTGCTGCTGGAGGAAGTGTTGGCCATCGTTTCCTCGGCGCCGCCGGCGGCCGACCGGTGATCAAGCCTACACAGGGCCGCTCGCCCAGGCTACGGAGCGTTGCCGCCCTCGGCCCCTTCGGCTGCTGGCTGTGACGGCTTCGACCCAGCTTCGGCGGCCCCTTCGCCGGGCCGCTGCGGATACCCCGGCCAGTCAACGTTTTCGGCCCACACGATGTCCCCGTCGCGCATCAGCCATAACCGTAGCTTGCATGGGGCGGCGAAGTGCGACCTGGGAAGATCGAGATACAACATCCGTTCGTCCAACGCCCACGGCTCCAGCAGCGGGTAGACCGCCCGTGGCGTCTGCCGCTTCCGCTCCAGGGATACCACGTCGGTGCGACAGGCTACGGAGGCAGCTGCCTTTCCCAGCGAATTGCGGGTAGCCAGCGCTTCGAACTGAATCCCTTGGCTCGTGAAGCGTGCCACCGTGGGGCCGGTCTCGGCCCTGTCAACGGCTCGGTACAGCGTCACGATGACGTCGCCTCGGAAGTGCCGCTGGCGGAAATACAATGGATAGATCAGCCGTTCGCCCACCTCGTCATCGAACAATTGCCGCACTTCGACCGACGGCTTGCGATGGCGAAACCACGGGTAGCGGACGACCAGCACGGGGTTTCGGTCCAGCCGCTCGATCGCCTGAACGTATCGCCCCTCATGGGGCATGGGCATCGAACCGGCCCGCTCCGGGTCCTTCCGGCCCGCTCCACTGGCCGCCGAGGCGCACAAGCCCGCCACGGCCACCATCCGCCATATGCTGTTCATGTCCAACTCCTGCTGATTTCCAGCCTGACGCAGCCCCTTGCGAACACGCGGCCGCCACGACCCGAGCAGCCCAGGCAATCCCCACCCCAGGGTTCGGCCCGCCACAGCCCGCGGCCCCTCCGAGCTGTGAGGTCCAACAGCGATCCAACTACTATCTTGGCCACACGGACCGCGTGGGTTCAAGCACAAACGCCAGAAGTGCTCGCCGGCGCTAGCCCTCAACCCTGCCGGGACAGGACGACGACGGCCGTTGCCCATCAGGCTGAGTCCCCTATGGGATGGGCAGCGAACGCCCTACGTGCTCTCCGCCTCGGGAGGACCGCCAAAGAGCGAATACAACGCAGGTAGCACCAGCAGGGTAAGCAGCATCGAACTGATCACGCCGCCTACGACCACCGTGGCCAGCGGCCGCTGGACCTCGGCGCCCACGGCCGTGGCCAGCATCATGGGCACGAAGCCCAAGGCGTCGGTCGTGGCCGTCATCAACACCGGACGAAGGCGCACCAGCCCGGCGCGGCGAATGGCCGCGTCCAACTCCTCCCCGCCGGCTGCCAACTGGCGGATGTACGACACCAGGACCAGTCCGTTGAGCACGGCAATACCGAAAAGGGCAATGAATCCCACGCCGGCGGAGATGGAAAAGGGCATGCCTCGCACATACAGCGCGATCACGCCGCCCAGCGTGGCGAAGGGCACGCCGCTGAAGATCAACAGCGCGTCGCCCACCGAACGGAACGTCATGTACAGCAGGACGAAAATAAACAGGGCCGCCAGCGGCACGACCAGCATCAGTCGCCGCTGGGCCTTCTGCATGTGCTCGAACTGGCCGCCCCACGTGACGCTGTAGCCGGCCGGCCAGGCGCTGGAGGCCATCAGCGCCCGGATCTGTTCCTGCGCTTCGGCCACGAACGAACCCACGTCGCGCCCGCGCACGTTGCACTGCACCAGCACGCGGCGCTTGGCCCACTCGCGGTTGATCGTCGACGGGCCTTCGACCTTTTCGATCCTGGCCAAATGCCGAAGCGGCAACAGACGGCCGTCGGCGGTGCGGATGAGGACGTCGCCCACCCCGTCGGGGTCGTCGCGGTACGATTCGGCCAGTCGCACGACGAGCGGAAACCGCATCTGGCCCTGGCGCACTTCGCCCACCCTCAAGGTGCCGATCGCAGAGATCGCCTCCAGCACCTCACGCCGTGCCACGCCGTGCCGCGCAATCGCCTCGTTGTCGATCGTCACCCGCAGAACCGGCTGGCCGGTGATCTGGTCCGGCGCCACGTCCGCCGCGCCGGGAATCGCCCGCAGCGCGTCGGCCACCTGTTCGGACAGCTCGACCAGCGTGTCGAAGTCGTCCCCGAAGATCTTCACGCCCACATCGGCGCGGATGCCGGCGATCATCTCGTTCATCCGCATCTCGATGGGCTGTGTGAACAGCACCCGTGTACCGGGCAGGTGGGCCAGGGCCGCCTGCATCTTTTGGACCAGTTCGTCCTGCGTCCGGGCCCGCTTCCACTGCCGGCGCGGGTTGAGCGTGATGAAGATGTCCGTAAGCTCCAGCCCCATCGGGTCCGTGGCCACCTCGGCCGTCCCCGTGCGCGACCAGGCGTATTTGATCTCGTCGGGAAACTCGCGTAACAGGATCTTTTCCATCCGCGTCGAATAGCGAAGTGATTCACCCAGCGAAACGCTGGCCAGCCGCACCGTGTTGACCACCACACTCTGTTCGCTCAGCCGCGGGATGAATTCCGTGCCGAGTTCGCTGGCCAAGATCGCCCCCAGCCCGATCAGGGCCGCCGCAACGACAACCACCGCCACGCGGTGCCGCAACACCATATCCAACACGGGCCGATACAACCATTGGGCCAAACGCACCACCCACGGCTCTCTTTCTCTGACGCGGCCGGAAAGGAACAAAGTGCACAAAACGGGCATGAGCGTCAGCGACAAGACGAGCGATCCGGCCAGGGCGAACAGCACCACCAGGGCCATGGGCCGGAACAGCTTGCCCTCGATCCCCGTAAGCGTAAGGATCGGCAGGTAGACGATCATGATGATGGCTTCGCCGAACATGGTGGGCTTGCGCACCTCGACCGCTGCGTCGCGCACCACGTCCCTGACCGGCCGCCGGTGGCGGTTATGGGCCAGGTGTCGCACCGAGTTTTCGACGATGATCACGGAACTGTCCACCAGGATGCCGAAATCGATGGCCCCCAGACTCATCAGGCTCCCGGCGATGCCGGCCTGGAGCATGAGGTTGCCGGCGAACAGGAAACAGAGCGGGACGGCCGAGGCGACGATCAGTCCGGCGCGGATGCCGCCGCCCAGCACGAACAGGGCGGCCACCACCAGGATCGCCCCGTGGAAGAGGTTGTTACGGGCCGTTTCCAGCACCTGGTCGACCAGATCGGTGCGGGCATAGACTTCCGTCACTTCCACCCCTTCGGGAAGCGACAGGCGAATCTCTTCCATCTTGGCCCGCAGCCGCTCGGTCACCTCCCGGCTGTTTTCGCCCATGAGCATGAAGCCCAGCCCAAGGACGGCTTCTCCTTGGCCGAAGGCGGTCACGCCGCCGCGGCGGATTTCATGTCCGATGCGTACCTCAGCCACGTCACGCACCCTGACGGGCATCCCCTCCGAGGCCTTGATCACGATCTGGGCGATCTGCTCCTCGTCGGTCACCAGGCCCACGCCGTGCACCAGATAGGCTTCGCCGGATTGCTCGATGAGCCCCCCGCCCACGTTGGCGTTGTTGGCCCGCAGGGCTTCGATCACGTCGTCCAGCGTCAGGTCATAGCGGATGAGCCGGTCCGGCTGCACCAAGACGTGGAACTGCTTTTCGTATCCGCCCCAACTGTTCACCTCAGCCACACCGGGGACCGTGCGCAGTTGAACTTTGACGATCCAGTCCTGGATGGTACGCAGTTCGGTCAGGTCGTGCCGGTCGCTGGTCAAGATGTAGTGATAGACTTCGCCCAATCCGGTGGCGATCGGCCCCAGTTCGGGCCTGCCGATCCTTGGCGTGTCAGGCAGTTCGACTGTGCCGAGCCGTTCGCCGACCAGCTGGCGGGCCCGCAAGATATCGGTCCCGTCCTCAAACAAGGCGGTCACCTGCGACAGACCGAACTTGGAGATCGATCGCACCTCGACCAGCCCCGGCAGGCCCCCGATGGCCTGTTCAATGGGGAACGTGATCTGGGCCTCCACCTCCTCGGGGTTCAAGGCCGGCGCCACGGTGTTCACCTGAACCATCACCGGCGTGGTGTCGGGAAAGGCGTCGATGGGCAGATGGCGGAACGATACGATGCCCGAAACCACCAGCGCGGCGGTGAGCATGAGGATGAGCAATCGCTGTTCGAGGCTGAAGTTGATGATGTGGGTGAGCATGGTGGGTTGAGGGCTGAGGGTTGAGGGTGGCCTCACTCGCGCTGCAAGCTTGTTTTGAGCCCACTTAGCATGCGAGCCAATGGTCCGGCCCTTTCGTAGCCATCCTCGAAGGCTTGCTGGGCGAGAAGCGTTGGTGCCGTGCCACGCGGGCCTGGCTGACCGACTCCATCAGGGACCCATAGGCGATCTCCACGTACCGCCCGAAATCCGCGCCACTTCCGCGTCCACTGCCTTCCGCGATGCTCGACGAAGCGGAGACCGCGGAGCGGCGCATCTGGCTTGTCAGCCAAAATCGCTCTTCCTCGGGGAATGGGCGAGTTGCCTCGTAGATGACGTCAGCGTACTCGGTCGCCTTGTGCCACACGTCCAATCTCTCGAATCCAAACATCGTTCTCACCCTTTCCTGGAGACTGTAGCAACAAAACAGGGCGCTTCACCGCCACGTCACATGGCGAAGCCTTTAACCGCACAATGCGCAGAGTCCGCTGAGACAATGGAAGAGACGCTCCGTGAATCGCTCCGTGTTTTTTGCGTCCTCTGGGGTCGGGAACCGCGCGAAAAGGGCCACATTCTTGGTTGCGATCGGCTCCATCCCCTGCAATGGTGTTACACACTGCTTTCCTGTTTGGTTTGCCATCAACAGACCGCCTTTTGATCGCAATCACCCCCGCCAGCGCACTTCTTCGCTCCAACCCTCAACCCTCAACTACTCACAACATCCCGCTCCGATGGAGCCCTTCTGCAGTTCCGTTTTCAGCAGGAAGCTGCCCGTGGTGGCCACCCGTTCGTCGAGTTTCACCCCGGCGGTCACTTCCCACCACGGTCCCTGTTTGCGTCCTAGATCGACCCGCCGCGGTTCGAACAGGTCTTCCGCTTTCTGGACGAACACCACCGGCGCGCCCTCGTGCCACTGGACCGCCAACCTGGGCACGACCAGCGACGGTCTGGGGGGTTCGATTTCGATCCGGCCGGTGCCGTACATGCCGGCCCGCAATTGTCCGTCGGCATTGTCCACCTCGGCCCGCACGCGGACGGTGCGTGTGTGGGGGTCCACCTCGGGGCTGATCCACGTCACGGTGCCGCGGTACTCATGCTGCGTATCACCGCCCACGAGGAAAGTGATCCTCTGCCCCATGCGGACCTCATTGACATCGTCTTCATAGAGCTGCAGATAGACCCACATCGTACGGAGGTCGGCCACGGCAAACAGTTCGCTGGTCGGCTGGACGGCCTCACCTGTGGCCACCTGGCGCCGCACCACCACCCCATCCAGCGGCGCGGTGATCGACAAGAGCGAACTGGTGTCCTGGTTCTTCTCAACCGCCTCGATCTCGGAGGCCGACAGTCCCAGGTTGCGCAGGCGTTGGCGGGCGCGGGAGACGTTGATCCGCGCCTCGGTGAATCGGGTCTCGGCGTCGATGAGGGTTTTTCCCGGCACGATCTGTCGTTCGGCCAGCGTCTGCAGTCGCTGCCAGTGTTTGTGGGCCAGATCCAGCAGGGCCCGCGCACTGAGATACTCGGCCCTGGCCTCTCCCAGCGACGCCGAATCGATCACCGCCAACAGATCGCCGCCACGCACCGTCGTGCCCACATCGGTCCGGATCTGGCGCACGATCCCTTCCACACGCGGCCGCACCGCCGCGTAGCGGTTCTGGTTGAAATCGGCCACGGCGTTACAGCTCAGCGTGCGTCCCAAGGGTTGCGTCTCCACAGGCGCCAGTTCGATGCCCGCGTCGGCCCGCGTCTTCGGTGAGGGGAGCTTGACCAGCGGCAGGTCCAGCCGGCACAGCTCGACCGACTCCGCCCCTTTGGGCAGCAACGGCGGGCCGGTGCCGCGGGCGGTACCACCTGCCACGTACGACCGGCGGCAGACCGGACAGAAGGCCGGCGGCAGGCCGTGCGCCGCGCAGGTGGGAAACTGTTCGGCCAACTCGGGACGGCATACGGTACACAGCGTCTCGGGCACCTGATGCTCAGGGCAGACCGGGCTTTCCAATGCCGGGTTGCACAGCGTGCAGAGCGACTCCGGCACGCCATGCTCGCCACACCAGTCCGGCAGATCGCCCGGCTCACTCGACACGTTGCAGATCGTGCAGTACGAGTCGGGCATGTTGTGTTCGGTACACATCACGAAGCGATTGGCCAACTCGGGATGGCACAGCGTACAGAGCGCCTCGGGCAGCCCGTGCTCGTTGCACCAGAGCAGCTTTTCTTTCAGCTCCGGGTGACACAACGTGCAGAGCGATTCCGGCACGCCGTGTTCGCGGCACCAGTCGGCCGGATCATACTCCGGGCCTGACGCTTGCACGAAGGGCAGGATCGGCCAGCCTTTGATCCGCGCGCCGGCCACCACGACGGCCAACACGGCCAAAGCGGGCACGACGAACTTGGCCGACCGCACAGCCGAAGCCTTGAGCTGCCGGAGAACGCCTTTTGGGGTTCGGTTCATGGTCGTTGCCTCCTTCCATTGCCCACCCGGGCCCTCTGTGTCCGGAACAAGAGAATTCGAATCCACCCGGCATCAACACGGCAGGGTGGCGATGGGATTCCCGATTCGTCTGTGTTTTCCCAGCAGGTTTCGTTCATGGGGTACGCCCACCTCGAAGTCGTCCGATTGGTTGCCGCCCGGTCGTTGGATCAGGGCGCGCAATGTGATGCGCGGCGGAAAGCTCGTTTGCTCAAAAGCTGGCAGAAATCATCCGGCGCCGGAGTTTGCCGCCCGACTGAAAGGGGGTTCCGGTTTGGGCGAGCAGGGCGGTCCGGTCGAACCGCCCTTCGCGCACGATGCACCGCTCCAGCGCCGCGCTACACCCATCGAGCGGCCCAGTGGCGGGCCGAATCAAAGCAGAAGGCAACCCACCAGCGCAAGAGTATGCCGACCAGAGAGCGGAAAAAGACAACACCCCAGACCAGCCCCCAGGGCCGTGCCGGCGGGTTCAGGCACCAAGAGCAATGCCGTAGCAACAGGCTCCGGGGGGGCAGAAAAAACCGGCTGGGGCTGAGGATCAACACGTCGCGATGCAGCGTCCAGAATCGCCCCACCGCAGAAACAGCCCTCCGGGTGATCACCCGGCAAGGGGTGGCGAGGAGAGCTGTCAGCGGGGACTTCTGCGCCCTGAACAGGAGGAGAGCAGCAGCCATCAGGCAGGGGTGCGTCGCCCTGGGCCTTGGCCAGGCTGGCCAACGGACAGCCCAGCACAATAGCGATCATCAGGCTGGGAGCAGAGTGCCGCACCAATGGTGGCCCACATCCAAAGCAAACGATGAACCCCAAATTTATTTGGATTGTGGCTGCCCCCTGGCGACAGTCAACCCGAGATTGACGCCAATGGGGTCGCACCGAGGCGCATGGGCCGCCCGGAGGTGCCTGTCATTCGGGGATCAAGGTGGCACAAAAGGGCCGCCCTTACATGAGCCGCGTGGGTTGTGACGCCCAGCGGGGGCGGATATGCGCGGCACCCGCCTCGCAGGAGGCGGGCACCCGTCGGTCCAAAGGCGCCAGCTGCTCATGGTGCGGCACCCGCCTCCGTAGGCGCGCCTCTCCGAGACGCGCGCCCCCGTCTCGGAGAGACGGGGCTAGCCTGGATTCCCACAGAGGGGTTTTCGATTAACACTTTCGGTGCAGAAAGGGCGGAAAACAGGGGTTTTCTGCTCCGGTGTTGACAGGTTTTGGCTCAACTGATAATCTATGCTGCCACAGGGCTAACTATCGTGGCCCAATTTCGGCTGCCCAACGGCGGTGTGCGATTTGTGCGGAAAACATAGGGGTTTTCGGCATCAGCCGAAAATGACCACGCTACGCACGGATGCAGTTGACAGAGTGGAAGCATGTGTTATCAGTCCAAGGAAAGGCTAA
>DQVB01000046.1 GCA_015661985.1 Planctomycetota bacterium
AGCGGCGAAAGCTCCCGCCGCCACCGGCCCGCGCACCCAGTGCGTCGCCCCCGGCGTCAGCGCCACCTTCGGGCGGAGCAGCACCCTTCGCCGGGATCTGGCCGCTGCTTGCCGCCGACACCTCGGTGCGTTGGGACAACTGGCTCAGCGCCGGTGCGACAAAACGCCTTAAACCACTCGACCAGGTAGCCCGCGCCGTATCCAAGGTGCATGGCCAGCCCGTAGACTGGGACGAGGAGCCCGGCCGCCGGGCTTTTCAGGCAAATGGCACCCTGGAAGGCTAGCATGACCAACGCCAAAAGGTACAAGCACCCCGGGAGGGAAGCCAGCATTGCCAGTTCAACTCGTGCCGCCCACAGTATGCCCGCCACAATGGCGTAGAACCACAGAATCGCGGGCAGCGCATGAACAACTTCATGCATCCCGTGCCGTTTGGCCAGTCTCACTCTGGCGGCCCCCTTGTGCGCAGCTTCCCAGAAGGCTTGGAAAACTGTTCGCTTCTCGTGATGCACTACTCTGGCCGTAGGCACGAATGCAACGCGTACTCCGAGCCCCAAAACCTTCCAGCCAAATTCCAAGTCTTCCCCGTGGGCCGTTGCCGGAAAGCCACCGACCTGTCTTGCTAAGTTCGTTCGCACTGCCAGATTGCCGCCCCGTGGATAGTATTGCATGTGGACCACCGCTCGGGGGTTCCTGGCGCCGGCGGCTCCAAGCGTGCTGGACATCAGGAAGTTCATACAACGACCCGAAATATATTTGCCACCGCGATAGTCAATGGGCCCGCCAACCAGGCCAACCGATGGATCGTCAAAAGGACGCACTAATTCGGTGAGCCAATCTTCGGCCGGCTCGCAATCGGAATCGGTAAAAGCCAGGATTTCCCCTTTGGCAAGTGCTATCCCGAGGTTTCGGGCCATCCCAGCTCCTTGATGAGCCTGACGGAGATAGCGGACCGGACCGTCACCGGTCGCCATCACACCGCTGATCGTCTGCAATAAATCGTCACTGGAGCCGTCGTCGCAGATCAACACCTCAACATCGTCCCAGCCGCGTGTTTGCCTCAGGATCGCGGACAAACATGTCTTCAAGTCCTGGGACCGGTCGTGCACAGGCACAATGACTGAAATCCTGAGCCGCGGATCATCGGCGCGCTGGACTGTCGTGTTGGTCGCTTCAGTCATCATCACCTCCTCGTATGGTCCCCCTTCGCTGCCCCGCACATTGGGGAACTCGTTCTGCCGTCCCGTAAACCCTGGGGAAGGGCACGTTCTGGGCCAGTCGAACGGGCTGCGAAGTGGAAAGTAATGGCGCTGGCTGCAACGGCAACCGACCCGGTCATCGCCAACGCCCAAGCCGCCCCAGACGCGCCGCCTATTTTGGCCATGAAGGCTGTTGCCGGAACGGTGGCCGCAGCGATGGCCACGCAGAGTGCGAGCCGAATTTTCAGACGTCCTACGGCGGCCAACATGTCACACAAGAACCGATGTACGCCTATGGCCGCTGTACCAAGGCAGAGCAGCCCCAGCAAAACGCCTGAGCCCCGAAACGAACTCCCCCATAGCTGGCCAACAATGTGGTCACCGGCCGCCAGCGCGACGACCGTCCCCAGGACGGTGGCAATCATGGATATGCGGACAACGCGCCACGCCCACACCCGCGCTTGCCGCACACGCCCCGCGGCATAAGCGCCGGCCACATGTGCGAAATAGGCCCGTGACAGAACAAGGCCGAAGGGGAGGATAGCTTGGGCCAGTATGTAGCAAGCGGAATAGACCGCGAAATGCGACGCCTCCTCCGACAACGCCTTGAGCAGCCAAAGATTCGCTGGGACCAGCAGGTAGTTGAAGGCGTCAGCCACGGGCCCCAGATGCACCCATCGTGCCACGTGCAAACGGAGGCCCCCGCGAACGCTTTCGTCGTCCATCGGCGGTGAATGCAACGCCATACGTGCCAGGATCGGAAGCGCAAGCAACAGGCTCACTGCTGCAGCAACGAACAACCCGGCCAAAGCGCCGACGACGCTGGGGCTGAGCCAAAGCAGGCAGGCGACGCAAACGGGTCGCAAAACGCTGTACCCGCTCATCAACACCGCCTGCATCCGATGGCAGCCCAGGCCGTTGAGGAGGTACCAGCAGGGCTCCAACGCGCCAGCTCTGACGGTCAATTCAATCGCCACCACCGACAGGCCGGGAAACAACCGAGGCTCGTCGAGCGCATGGCAGACCAGTGGAGCGGACACGGTCAGAATCAATGCGAAGCCCGCGGCTATCGGCATTTGCAGAACCCACACCTGCTGCCACGCCAGCCGCAGAGCCCTCGGGCTCACGCTGATATATTGCCTCAGCGCACCGGGAGCACCGCCCATCAAAACGGTCAGTGCTGCCAACCCGATGGAGTGGACGATGACGAACCGGCCGTAATCGGCAGGCCCAAGCGCGCGGCCCACGATCACTTGCACTATCAGCCCGCTGGCCAGTGCGACCGCCTGCCCTGCCCCGAAAAGTGCCACCCCATGGACTACACCCTTCCGGCCGCCGCAGGGTGACGTCCTTTCAATTCTGGAAACCAAGGATACTTGCGACAAGACAAATCACTCCGCCCGATAACAATATTGCACAACAGTGGCGCTGTCCCAACGGCTGTGCAGTTCGGGGCGGAAACGGAGCCGTCGGCCCCGCTTCCAATTCGCCGGTAAGGGAAAACCATGGTTGGCGCCCCCACCAAAGGCGCTGGTGGACAGCAGCCAGATGCCGCGAGGCTCGGATGCCAGGATCGCATCCGCCGTGGCCAGGTCGGCATCGAGCATTTGGGCCGCCCCCGCTACCGTTTGCCGATCCGGGCGCGCCACGTAGAGCACAGGTGGGGGGTGCGTTTCACGCATGTAATATGCGGCGGGGAAAAACACGAACGCATTCAAAGCCACAACCGGTTCATCCGCCCGCCTGCGCGCGAGGATGTAATCCACGGCTCCACGCACTCCCGGGTTGCTTTGGGACCCCAACAGCGTCCAGTTGTCCCACAGTCCCGTCGCACAGCAGACGATCAACAGGCCGGCCGTCAAGTACCGCTCCAGCGGATGCTGGATGCAAGCAACAGCCATCGCAAACGCTATCAGCCATATCAGTTGCGCAAACACCAAATACCGGACATCGAATATGCTCCGCATGGATAGTGCCGAGTAGACCAGTAGCAGGCACACGGGAAGCACTGCGGCAATCCCACAGTATGCCCCTGCCCACCCAAGCCGGACGGAAACGTAAACCAACACTGCCACCAAAACAAAAACCACGGCCCAAGACGCGACCATGGATTCCTCCGGCCTGATACCGCAGGTGGCTAGAAGCGCGGCGTAAGTCTGCCGTGCGCAGTCATTAACGTCTAGCTCTCGCATCCAAGAGGTCCTTACCGTCTCCGATTGAGCCCAAAGCCGCGGCGCCCAGGGCAGGTAAGCGGCGAGGAACAGCACGCCCGCCAACATCGCTTCCCGGCGGCAGGATCTGGCGGGCAGGTTGGCGGCCGATCCGCCCGGCGCGGATGGCAACGAGCAATCCCCTTCTGCATCGGCAGCTGAGGCTGGACCACGAAGCCGCCTTCGCCACCCTGGCGCCCACAGATACAAGGCCACGAACAGCCCCTGCGCCGCAACGCTGAACAACCCCAGGTAGTGGGTGTAACAAAACGCGAGCGCGCCCAGGGCGTATAATAGCCACGCCGAACGGTGCCAACCACGCGATCCAACGGGCAGCCCCCGCAATAGTGCCCAACTGCACAGCACAAACCATAAGGTCGCCAAGGTGTAGCCGCGCGCCTGTTTGGCCAGGTACACATGCAGCGGCGACAAGGCCAGAAACGTTGCCGCCAGAACCCCACTGCAAACGCGTATCCGCCAAACACAAGGCCCATAACGGCGGGGAACGAAACTTGCCAACTCGGCAGCCAGGAAATAGACAGCCAAGACAGCGAGGATCCCAGCCACCGCCGACAGGCTGCGCAAGGCGGCCTCGGAATCCCCAAACGAGGCCGTCCAGGCGCGCAGCAAAACGAAGTACAAGGGGGGATGGACCGTGGTGCTCTCCCCGGTTCTTTCAATCATCATGGACACCGGGAATTGCGCAAGACGCCAGGAAAGCGCTTCATCCAGCCAAAGACCCTTGGCACCGATGGCGAACAGGCGCAAGCTGGCACCTCCAATCACGACAAGCAGCAATAATATGCGAAAGCGCTTCATCGGGACTCACTTCTGCTTGCATCGGCACGATGATATGCTGGCTTGGCTCGCAGCGTACTCGCCGCGACACCGCGGCTCGGATCGGTTCGATCCTAGCACTCGCTGGCGCCGTCGCGGACCCTCTTCACCCGGCAATACCAAAGCCACCCGGCCAGCGTGGCGGCGACCAATAGGGCGGCGGCGATCGCCACCCCACCGCCCCGCGCTTGCGATTCACAAATCCTCTCGGCACGGATCGTCACGTTTTTCCAAATTACTTCCCCACCCGCCGTGGTGCCATGCCGATTCAGCACAAAGCGAATTTCCCTCACGCGATCCCGGACCACATGGGTCCTCCAGATTCGGCGGAAAGGGCCCTCTGGGCTGTCGGCCACCGAGTAGTCGAGCGTTTCTCCGAAACGAACCAGCCGGAGCTTGCCCGCCCGCGCGGCGGCCGGCGCGAAGGTGACGCGATGTTTGCGCTTGTTCGCATTCTGGGGATCATCAACCGCATAATGCGCCGCGAACACATCCCCCTCTTTAACCCGCAACAAACGCGAAAGCGTCGCTGCGTCCCGCCCTCCCGACTCGAAGACAAGATGGACCCCGGGACCCACGCCGTAGCCCACCCTCGGCTTGTCGATCCGAAGCAGCTCGAAAGACGCGCTGATTTGGAAGTCACCCTCGATCGCCCACCGCGGTTGAAAAGCCACCTCGTCCGGACCTGCTCCCCGAGGAATGCCGACCCACAAACCGTCCGACGCGACGCGCAGTAACGCGGCCGCACCCTCTGGCGTCACGCGCAACTGCCTCGTGTCGAACCGTCCGCCACGAAAATCGAAGTGCCGCTCGACCAGCGTCGGCACGGAGCCGACCAACCCGGCGGGTACCCAAAACCCGCCTACCCAAAGCACCAATAGCAACCGCCTGTACTGCATCCTGCAGGTCTCTCAACGGAACTGGCGCCAGACGAAACCCAAGCGGCACAGGCGAAGCATGGCGCGAGCCTCCGAACGAGTGGCTACATTTCCCAGCTCCACCACCGGGGCAATACACATAGTACCTGCAATCGAAGGCCGGACCAGTCAGCACAACTGCCAAAGTGGCCGAGCCCCCCACTGTCGCTCAAAATCGCCCGGGCTAGCTGAAACCCGCCAATGATCGCCCAGCCAGGAAGTAGCCCGCCCTACTGCGCTGGCCGGGCCTTGAAGCGCCGCCACAGCCCGATCGCTATAATCAGGCTTATCACGCCCGCCGCAAATAACAAAAGAAAACGACCGGTGTGCGTCTCAACCCGTGGTTCCGGTATTCCCAGTGCCGCGAGGGTAAAATCGTACTCCGGTACCTCGCCAAACACCAGCTCCTCAATATCAATCGTTTCAGTGTGCAACCGCCTCCCAGGCTCTCGTTCGCGCCAATAGGATACCCGTCTCATAATCGGAATCTCGTCCCCATCCTCATCGTATTCGACGGATCCCCGCTGGATCGAGTAGTTCGGGTCCGTCCGCAATTTTTCTGGCGTCATGTCCTTTGCCCATGCAGCGAACTCCCGCACGATCCATCCTCTGTCAGGCGCGAAACGCCACCAGCCGGTCCCCTTGTACTCAGACCCCTCGGCGTCTTCCCACGATACCTCGACAAGCCTTTCGCCATTTACAGTCAACTCGCGCATTCCCTTCACGTTTACCAGTGGCTGGCCGACGAACTGACGAATAGGGAAACCCACCAGCCCGAACGGCGCCAGCATGAACTTATACTCGCCGAAAATAGCATCTGTGAACACCCCCCCCCGATCATCATACAGCGCTGCCAATTGAAAACCACTTTCGCTTGCCTCGCGGAAAGCCCGAAAGGCGCCCTTGGGACCGAAGGTACGCACAGTAAATCCCTTTTCCAAAAGCCTGGGTCCCTCCTCGACTAGAAGTGTCTCGTCCACCCGTACGTAAGGCCCGCGCCGGCGGATCAACACACGCGTGACCCGTTTTCCGCCCGTCTCCTCGTAGGCCGCCCACCCCTCCCGCCTGCAAAGTGCGCGGATCGTCACATTGCTGTAATGCTCTTCCAGCGCTCCGGCGGCGGGCTCGTACACCGCCAGAAACTGCAATTTGGCGTCTGCCGCCCGGCCGATCAAAGGGGAAGCCAAACACAACCCAAGTCCCCATACAATCCCAACAAGACAGTCGCCGCGCATGACGAGACTCCTCCGCCAGCACCGCATCGCCGCCAAGCCCGGAAGATCCAGGCCCCTCGGCAATGGATCGCTGAGCCGTTTTCAACAAAACCTCTGTCAAACCAATCGATTGTCCCTGTACGGATACCCACAAAGCTCCGGCAAATACGCATTTCCGCAGGCATATCGCCGTGCCCCACCACGGACAACAACAGCGTGCCCAAGCCGGTTCGCTCCTCGCCAACGTGGATCCTATCAAAATCCCAGCCACGAAACCAGGGGCTGACAACTGTTGCGATTCAGTTCGAGCAGGGGCAACCTCGCACCCCCGCAACACACCGGCACGCTACCGGCGTGTCGCAGCGCTTCCCTTCCGTAGCCTCTGTACATTCCAATCCGCTCGGCTTCGCTACACATGTCGTAAAACCACCCCCACCGTTCACGCATGTGGTTGGTGTCTGCGCGAATGCGGGAGTTGCCAATCCGAGGACAATAGCCAGCCCAAGGCACACCACCCCGATCCCGGCCAGACATTGCGCAGCAATCAGTCGAAACCACATCTTACAAACCTCCCATGCAAAAACCGACCAATATGTTCAGTCGGAGACCGTCCCCGACCCAACACGCGAAGCTTCGTCCAGAACAGCCCCTGGAGGCACCGCCTCCACAAAAACTCTGATTACGATCGGAGGGCTGGGGGCATCGACGTACACGAGGCCGAAATATCCGTGGCGTCCGAGGCTGTCCTCCCTGGTTGAATCGACAACAAAACAGAGGCGGCCCTCGCCCCCCGCGGGAATGGCCATAGGCAGTCTGGTCGCTGTGCGTAATCCGCAGGTGCTCTGAACCCCCGTCACCGTTACGGTCCTCCGCGACAAATTCTTAACCGTGAACCCAGTGGTTTCTTGCCCCCCAACAGGCAACGGGCCCAAATCTCTTGTTGATGGATCCACCAAAATCGGATAACCCTGCAATGAAGCCACTGCCGCGCGGAATGAACCGTATTCCACCGCACCCCACGCCGCCAGCAACAAGAGAATGACCAGCCCAAAAGCTAAGCCCCCTGACAGACCCCACCATTGCGCCCAACAGACACGGCCGATGACTTGCAAACCGCGTCCTTCTCCGCCCGCTCGACAAACCGCCAGTCCCGCCAGCGCCGCTGTGTCGAACACCAGCGCGTACCACGGATGCACCGTAACACTCCTGCCCAAACAGCCGCAGGTGGTTTCGCCCGAAAGGACCTTCCAAAGCGACACAGCGGCAAACGCAGCAAAACACCCGACCGCCACGAGGCGGCTGGCGCGCGGGTACAGGCCAGACAAAAGCCACAAGCCTAAAAAGATCTCAAATTGCACCAGGCCGGTAAGAAACCACCGCGAATCCAAAACGCCTCTCCCCAGAACCGGCTCGCTGGCCAGCTGATAGGCCTTCAACCCCGCGGGGGTCAAAAGAACAAGGCCCAGGAAGATCCGAAGGGCCGGCCACGCCGCATGGCGAAAAGACGCCAGCCCTCCTGC
>DQVB01000664.1 GCA_015661985.1 Planctomycetota bacterium
GCCGCCGTACCTGGCCAGCCTTGTCATCTGCCAGGACCGCCGCGGGCCGGGGCCACAGGCTGACGCGAGCTACTTGAGCAAGCTCTACGCGACCCTCCGGCCGTACGGCGGTGTCGCGTGCCTGCCCAATCGGCTTCGCGACCGGCTTGCCGGTTGGCTGGAGGAGGCGAAGCCGCAAGGGGCCGAACTGGAGAAGGCGGACCAGTTCGTGCTGTTGAAGCGAGCCGGGCCGCTGGCCGGTGCCGACGACTGGACGCACGAAGCGGGCGGGCCGGGCAACACCTTCGCTTCGGGCGACCGGCGAGTGAAACCGCCGCTGCGCGTGCTCTGGTTCGGCGGGGCGTTTGACCGGCTGGGCCCAGGATGTCGCGGCGTGCCGCGTGTGTGCGCCGGCCGGATGTTCGTTCAATTCCGCAACGACTTGCTGGCCGTCGACATCTACACCGGGCGCCTGTTGTGGCGGGCCTCGGGCATCTCCGCGCTCGGTTTCGTGGCCGTCGAGGATGGCATATACGTGCCGAGCGGCGGCACCTGCCTGCGGCTCGACCCGGCCACCGGCTCGAAGCTCGGACAGATCGACGTGCCGGCCGCTCCTGAGAGCGATCAGGCGGCCAAGAGACCTTGGGGCGCATTCCGGATATCGGGAAAGCATTTCGTCGGAGCCACGGGCAAACAGTTCCGGTTCCCTGGTCCGTTCGAATTCGATTTCGCCGCGCCGGCCGGTGTGGAACTGATCTGCCTGGACCGGCACAGCGGTAAGAAGCTATGGAGCTTCCAGCCGGAGCGTGACGGCGTCAGCTTCGCGCTGGGTGCGGGCAGAGCGTTCTGCGTCGATTACTGGCTGCCGGCACGTCGGCGACGCGGCGAGCCGGACAGCGAGCAGGCGACCGTCTACGCCCTCGATCTGGCAAGCGGCAAGGTGCAATGGCGTGCAAGCGTAACCGTCCCAGCCGCCACAAAGAAGGACTCGCCGTTCGGGCAGTACCAGCCCATGACCCCTTGGCTGAGTTACTGCGATGACAGCGACGTGCTTGTCTTGACGGCGAACTGGAGCAGCCTGGCGGCCTGGCGCGGTCGTGATGGCCGACGGCTGTGGTCGAAGCCGATCCCGTGCGCCGATCCGCCGAGTCGTTACTCGGTGCCCCAGCCGCCCATCTTGCTTCCCCAGCGGCTCATCACACACGGCGGCCAGATGTATGATACGGTGACCGGCGAACTGCTGCCCGACCGCTTGTGGCGCGGGATCAACGTGGGCACACGCGGCTGCAACCGGGCATTAGCCTGCCCGCAGATCGTCGTGCTGCGCGATGCGGATATCTCGTACTTCGACCTGGCACGCGGCGGCCGCCAGACCCGCCTGCGCGGCATTCGCTCCGGTTGCACCAACGGCCTGCTGCCTGCCGGGGGTGTCCTCAACGCGCCTAACCTGGCCTACCATTGCTCCTGTAACTGGCCGATCTTCACCTCCATGGCGCTGGTCCACATGCCGCAGGCCTCCTCGCGGCCACCAGCCCTACAGACCGAGAGGTGACGTATGAGTTTGAACTTGCGCGCGGGAGAACACGTAGCCGAAACCGTGAGGGTTCGCTTTGCAGGCCAACGGGATTCGTCCGAATTCTCACGAGTCCGGCTACGTACAGAGACCAGCAGATGACGCATGACCGCCCGCAAAGAGTTCCAGAAATGGCAGAGCCGGGCGCGACTCAGCAATAAGCGAACGAGAAATGCCATGCAACCAAGCCACGCGGTTTGGGTTCTTGAAGGCACCGTCGCTGGCGACCGGCGCCGTGGTCTGTGCCGTGGACCCGGACGGCGTCCTGATCGAGTTGGTCCAAAAGAAGGAGAACGAGCCATGAGGCACGGTGAAAAAGGCGAAATGAACCGCCGCAAGTTCGTCTCGAGCCTTGCTGCAGCAACGGCCGGTACCGCGGTGAGCACGGCGACAAGCATCGCACCGGCTGTGCATGTGGCCGGCGACGAGACGATCCGAGTGGCCCTGATCGGCTGCGGCGCACGCGGCACCGGTGCGGCCTCGCAGGCCCTGCGCACCAAGGGGCCGGTCAAGCTCTGGGCCATGGCCGACCTGTTCGAAGATCGGCTGCAAAAGAGCTTGGCGAATCTGACCAAGGGCGAGCAAGCGGCCTACGATCGCGAAGCGTACAAGGGGCTTGCCGACAGGATCGACGTACCGCCCGAGCGGCGGTTCATCGGGTTCGACGCCTACCGGCGTGCCATCGACAGCGGCGTGGATGTGGTCATCCTGGCCACCACGCAGCATTTCCGGCCGGAACACTTCGAGTACGCCGTCAAGCAAGGCAAGCACGTGTTCATGGAAAAGCCGCTGGCCGTCGACGCTCCGGGCGTCCGCCGAGTGCTGGCCGCCAACGAAGAGGCGAAACGCAGGAACCTCAAAATAGTAGTCGGCCTCATGCACCGCCACAACGCGCGCATTCAGGAGACGATGCAGCGGCTGAAAGACGGCGCCATCGGACGCATTGAGTATATGCGTTGCTACTGGAATACCGGGTTCCTGCGCGATACGCGCCCGCGTCCGCCCGAAATGAGTGAGATGGTCTACCAGTTGCGTAACCCCTATCACTTTCTCTGGCTCAGCGGCGACTATTTCGTGGACGCATTGATCCACAACATCGACCTGTGCCTGTGGCTCAAAGGCGGGCACCCGGTCAGCGCCCAGGGGGTCGGCGGCCGGCAGTTCCGGCTGCAGACGCAGCACGGCGACACGTTCGACCATCACTTTGTCGAGTTCATATTCGAAGACGGCACGCGCATGTTTGCGCAGTGCCGGCAGATCGCCGGCTGCTGGAACCACTCGGGCGCCCATGCCCACGGCACCGCCGGGCAGGCCGAGATCGACCGCGGCCGGATCGATGCGGCCGAGAGGTGGCGCTTCCGCGGCCGCATCGCCAATCCGTACCAGGTCGAGCACGATGTGCTCTTTGAGGCCATCCGCAACGACAAGCGGCACAACGAGACCGAGTATGCGGCGATCAGCACCATGACCGCGATCCTGGGCCGCATGGCCAGCTATTCCGGTAAGATGGTCCAGTGGGCGGACGCCATCAATTCAGAGGTCTGCTACAAGCCAGACCGATACGCCTTCGATGCCACGCCGCCGGTGGTCGCCGGCGAAAACGGCCTGTACCCGGTCGCTATGCCAGGGATCACCAAGGTGCTCTGAAGCAGGCTCAGTCGACAGCAAAGGAGGACGGTGATGCATTGCCAACTACTTCGACGTGAATTTCTCAGGTACGCGGTCGGGCCGGCATGTGCTGCGGTGCTGCTGCCCGGCAATCCAATGGGAAAGGACAAGAAGATCGTCTTGCTGGCGGGCAAGAAGAGTCACCGGGCCGGCGAGCACGAATACGAAAAAGGTTTGAGGCTGTTCAAGTATTGTTTGGAGACATCGCCTAACGTGAAAGGTGTCGTGATTGAGCTGCATACGAACGGCTGGCCTCGCGAAGCGAAGACGCTGGACGACGCGGACACGATCGTGCTGTTCAGCGACGGCAACGGGCGGGCAAAGCACCCGTTTATGGTCGGCGATCGGATGAAGGTGATCGAGCGGCAGATGAAGCGAGGCTGCGGCCTGGTGCTGATCCACTGGAGTTTGTGCCTGCCGAGCGAGTTGGGCAGGCGAACTTTCCTGCAATGGGTCGGCGGGTTCGAGGACTACCAGAACCCGCCGCGAGCGAAAGGGCAACCGGTGCTCATCGAGGATTGGTCGCGCCAGGCGGAGCACCCGATTTGTCGTGGGCTCAAGCCGTTCAAGATACCAAAGGACGAATACTACTGGGGCGGCCGATACCTGTCGGACCAGCCCGGATTTGTGCCGATCCTCCCGTTTCCGGGCGACCGCAA
Source organism: Planctomycetota bacterium (assembly GCA_015661985.1). GTDB lineage: Bacteria > Planctomycetota > Planctomycetia > Pirellulales > Thermoguttaceae > SZUA-1497. Next base: position 3,880 of record DQVB01000664.1, read on the forward strand.
CACGCCGCTCTGGGCTTGGGCTTGGCAACGCCCCGATGGCGGCCGCGGCTTCGGCTTTACCGGCGGCCACAGTCACTCGTGCTGGAGCATCGAGCCGTTGCGCAAGGCAATGCTCAACGCCATCCTCTGGACCGCCAAGATGGAAGTGCCCAAGGAAGGAGTGATCTCAACCGTGCCAGACCACCTGAAGTGAAAGAAGTGAAACTTGACGGCGGCTTTTGCCGTTGAAGCCGCAACCGGAAGAGGGTGGAATCTCACACGCGGGTTAATGCC
>DQVB01000444.1 GCA_015661985.1 Planctomycetota bacterium
CCAAGAGCCGGTTGCGGTGGGCCAACATCAGCCGCACCAAAGCCGTCACCGCGATGAACCCGGCAACCATGAAGAGAACCAGACTCCATGTGTCCATCGTTTCCACTTTCCGGGCCGAAGACAAGGGCCGCCGCCTCAAATCGCCCGGAGGGATCCGCCAGAGGGCCGCGCCGCGGATCGGCTTTGGCAGGGCGTGTGCCGCGGTGGCTCACCCTGCAGCAACTCGATGGCGCGGCCTTTGCCGGCGATCGCCCCCGGCACCCATCCGCTGGATCCTCTGGATCAGCCCCGTGGTACTCCAGCGGCCCTTCATGGGAGCCAACACGACACGGCCGCCCTGCCTGAGCACCGTCTGGTGGCCGACCACCTGCTGGCTGGAATACTCAGCCGCCTTGACGAGCACGTCGGGGGCAATCTGCTCGACCAGGCCAGCTACGCTGAGCTCGTCGAAGATGACCACATAGTCGACGCAGGCCAGGGCGGCCAGCATTTCTGCCCGGGCCCGCTGGCCGATGATCGGGTGGCCCTCCCCCTTCAGGGCCCGGACGCTGCGATCGCTGTTCAGTCCCACCACCAGCACCTCGCCCTGGTTACGAGCAAACTCCAGCGACGCCACGTGGCCAGGGTGCAACAGATCGAAGCAGCCGTTGGTCATCACGATCCGCTGCCCCTGCCCGCGGTGCCGGGCCAGGCGTGGGAGAAGCTCCTCGAGCGTCACGATCTTGCGTCCCCCGTCCCGGGCATCGTGGGTCAACTCGGCCAGCAGTTCGCTCCGCGTCAGAGGCACGACCCCGAGACGCTCCACCTCCAGCCCTCCGGCCAAATTGGCCAACACAATGGCCTCCGGCCAATCGGCCCCCAGCGCCAGGCTCCATCCCAGGCTGGCCAGCACCATGTCGCCGGCCCCGGTGATGTCATACACCTGGCGGGGACGGACAGGGAAAAGCTCCCCTCGGCCGTCGGCCGCCGCCCAGGCGATCCCGTCCCGGTCCAATGTCACAATGGCCGCGTCGACGCGGTACGAAAGCAGGTGGCGGGCGGCCTCCAAGCCGTCTTGAGGAGACTGGATCTTGGTGCCAAGCACCCAACCGGCCTCCACCCGGTTGGGGGTGATGCACGTGCAACCGCTGTATCGGCGGTAATCGACTCCACGCGCCGGGTCGGCCACCACGCGTACGCCATGTCGACGGGCCATATCAGCCAACTTGGTTACCAGCCGCCCGCCGCATACGCCTTTGGCGTAATCGCTCACCAACACGACGTCGGCATCTGGCACGCGGAGGTCGACCCGATCCAGCAATTGAGCCTCCAGCTCCGGACCGATCGGCAGCGCTGCTTCGCGGTCCACTCGCAGTATCTGTTGCAAGTGTCGCCCCTCGGTGCGGCCCAACAGCCTCTCTTTGACGGTCGTGGGCCGATCCCCGGCCACCAGCAGGCAGTCAACCTCCGCGCCGTGCCTCTCCAGCAGCCGCCGGACCATGTGACCCTCGTGGTCATCCCCGACGACTGCGGCCAAGGACACGTCGGCCTCCAGGGCCGCCAGCATCGTTACGACACTGCCTGCCCCGCCCAACCGCTCTTCCGTTCGATCCACATCCAGCACCGGGATCGGCCCTTCCGGGCTGATCCGGGCCACGTCCCCCCAAACGTATCGGTCCAGCATCGCGTCGCCGACGACCAGGATCCTGGGCCGACGAGGTTGGTTCAGCAGTTCAATGAGCTCCCGATGCACAACGACCACCCCGGATTCGATTCAGAACAGCCATCTTTGGCGGACCCCGCGAAAACCCCGGCCGAGAGCCCCGCGCCTGGGAAGTTGGCCTCCAATCTTACCAACATCGGCCGAACGGGTCGACGCGAAGTTCCGCTGGCCGCCGACAGGCCGGACTGGGTGGGGTAGGCGGCGTAGGCCGGACGCGTGCACCGCAACCTGCGGCTTGGGCACCCCAGGATGATCGGGGTGGGCCGAGATGGCTGGACAAAGGGGTCCGGATCGACCTGTGGGGAAGCCATTTGGGGGGTGGGTGTCCCAGGCTTTTCTATCCGTCTCATCCGACCCAATTGCAAAAGTTTGAAAGGCCCGGCCCTTCGGAGTCGATGGTGAAGACAAGCCACTCACGGACGGTGATCGCCTCCGCAGGCTCGACCGTATCGCTTGGCCATCGCCGATTGGCGCAGGACCGGGGCGACGGGTCTGTTGCGGGGACGATCGGCCATGGAAGGGAGAAGCCAGCCGGGCCGGCGGGCGCGGGGCGGCAACAGGCTTGGCCGGGCATGTCCAGGCCGAGCGTGTCGAGGCGCCCATCGGGCCCTGCCGACACTTGCCCGTACCATCAATCCATGGCGAACCGCCCGTGGTCCAGCCGCGAGCCACCTACCTCAAGATTTATCGCGAGGAACCGCCCGAAGCCGCTGAGCCGCGGCTGGAGGACGTGCGCAGTTTGCCCGCGTTGTTGCGGGCGTTCCGGCAGGCGACCGGATGGTCGCTTTGCTACCTGCCGGGCCCGCAGGCTGACCCGCCGGACGGCCTGAAGTGGTCCACCCCGGCCAACCCGGGAGAGGTTACTCCACCGGGACACCTCAGGCTCCATCCGGTCGGGCCCAACCCGCCGGCGGACGCCCAAACAGCCCAGCGATTGGCCGAAGCGATCGCCGGGTTGCTGGGCGAGCTGTATGAAGCGCGGCGCGCCGTTTGGCAACGCGAAGCCGAACTGGCTGCCGGCGTCCCCCTGGTGCCCCACCCCGAGGAACCGGCTCAGCTGGCCACTCGGCTGGAAGCGACCCTCCGGGCTGCAGCTCAAACTACGGGCTGTCACGCGGCAGCGGTTTACCTCCTGGACGAAGCCACCACCTGCCTGAAGCTGCGCTCGCGATGGGGATTGCCCTGGGAACGATTCCTCCACCCGACCCGGCCCCTGGAGGACGCCCTGGCCGACCTGGAGGCCATGCTGGGGCACGCCGTGGTCCTCGACGCCAGGGGGTCGCCCACCCCGTGGAACCCACCCGAGGACTACCCGGCGGCGGTCTGTTTGCCCCTGGCCACCCCCACGACCATCCTGGGCACGGTCTGGTTTTTCTCCGACCAGCGGCGCCATTTCAGCGACCACGACGTAGCTGTGCTGGAAATCGTCGCTGGGCGACTGGCCTCCGACTTGGAACGGGCCATGCTTCTCCGCGAAGGCATGGAAGGGGCTCAGCTGAAACAACAGTTGGCCGTTGCCGAACGGCTGCAGCGCAACCAGTTGCCCACGGTCCAACCGGTGGTGGACCATTGGCAGGTCGGGGCCTGGATGAGCCAACGCCCAGGTCCTGGTAGCGCCTTTTACGACTGGCATGCCCTGCCAGGGGGCTCGGTGGCGGTGTTCGTAGGCCAAGCCGTTCAGCCAGGTGCCGCCGGAGCCATCCCGGCCACCACGCTCAAAGCCGCCCTGCGAGCCCATGCCGAATACCAAGACCGCCCGACCACCCTCCTGCAAAAGGCCAACCTCACCCTCTGGACTGGTTCGGCAGGCGACCAGTTGGCTTCGGCCGTCTGCGTTGCCATCCCGGCCCTGGCCGGCCCACTGCCGTACGCGATGGCCGGCCAAGTGTCGGTCATCCAGGTGCGGTCGGGCCATTGGCAGAGTCTGTCCGGCGAGGCCGATTTCCTCGGCCAGGGTCCCCAGGCAGCCTTGGTCGAACGCCAGATCGACGTTCCCCCAGATCACGGCCTGGTGCTGGTCACCCCTCGCCTGCCCTTCGACCAAAGCCAGTCGCATGGCCTGCCGGCCGAACAGCTGCTGGGCAGCCGCCTTGCGGCGGTCGCCCATTTGGAGGCCGAACAGTGGATCACCGCCTGCCGGGACTTGTTCGAAGCCGACCCCTCAGGGCAGCGGGCCGAGTGGGCCGCGGTCGTGTTGAAGCGCACCGCCCCTTGACGGCAAGGGCTACGAGGATACATTTAGCTGTAGGTTTACTCCTTGCAGATGTGCGCGCATCGTTTGGGATGCGGATGGCAGGCTGGAAGCCTGCCTCACGTCAGGTGGACCGGCCCCGAAGACGGCCCGCCGGCTGGTCCCCAACCGACGCGGGAATGGCGGAATTGGCAGACGCGCCAGGTTGAGGGCCTGGTGGGGGTTAACCCCGTGGGAGTTCAAATCTCCCTTCCCGCATTAGCCTGCGGTAACCTTCCCCGACGACGAAAAGCCGGCGGAAATGGCCCCGGTGAGATTGATTGCAGATGGAAGCCGGGCCGCCATTTCCGCTCGCCTTCATCCGTCGGTATTGGCATCATTGCCCTTCGCGCTTGCTCTCGTACCCCCAGTCGTACGCGTACTCAGCATCGCGGTACTCGTCCCCGGTCCCGCCGTGCGCATCGTATTCCGCGGAATCCTCTCGGGCCACATCACTCCGGGCAATCAAGCGCGTCAGCATCGAAACGATAGTTTGAGCATTCGTTTCCCGGTACCCTCGGCAACGTTCAAATGTTCAAGGGAATCGATTGGGCAGCACGAAGCATTGATCGCGCCCATGACGATGAAGGCCGTCGATGCCCTTCGCGACCGTGAACGAGGACTCGACGTAATCGATCGAGAGGCGATGAACATCCAGTTGATCGTGATCGACGATCGGTTCGGCCGACTTCATTCCTTTGGAGTACGAGTACCGGCCAGCGCCTGAGTACGAGTACGATTCGAGGCCCCGACTCTGCGATGGGTCGACGGCGCAGAGGCGATCTTCGTGGAATCGATACGGGCCTCAACACGCTGCCTGGTCCTTCAGGTGATAAGCGATCTCGGCCAGCCCGATGGAGATGTGCTCGTTTCGTACCAGCACGTCCGGAGGGACCGCCAGTCCGGTGGGCGTGAAGTTCCAGATCGCCTTCACGCCGGCGGCCACCAGCCGATCGGCCAGCATTTGGGAAACGTGGGCCGGTGTCGTGAGGATCGCCAGACGGATCTTTCGACGCTTGATGAAGGGCTTCAACATTCTCATGGGCTTGACGATTTGCCCCGCTACCGTCTGGCCGATCTTCTGTTTGTCGTTATCAAAGGCCGCGACGATGCGCATCCCATAGCGGACGAAATTGGGATAGGCCAAAAGGGCGCCGCCCAGATGTCCCGTTCCCACCAACACAGCTTCGTAGGAACGGTTGAACCCCAAGGTGACGCGGATCGCCCGACAGGCCTCGCAGACATCGAATCCCACCCGCCCCATCCCTATCAGCCCGACGGCCGCAAAATCCTTGCGCACCTGCGTCGGATCGATCTCCAACGCCTCGGCGATCTCGCCACTGGTGATCGTCTCCACCGCTTCCTTGGCTGCCGTTTCGGTCAGAAACCGGTAGTACCGCATCAAACGCTCGAGAACCAGACGGCTGAGTCGAGCCAAGGCGATTCTCCCTGATCGAGTCCTGCTGGCCAGTAGACCGACCCTGCCGACCCGAAGCCGGCCGTCAGTCGCCCCGCGGCGGAGGAGACGATGCGAGCCGGCTGCCAGGTTGCCGCCACTGGCCCATCCCGCCACGCTTTCCGGCCGGGATTCTACGAGGGCCCGACTGAGCGGTCAACCGGCCGGCCAGCCGCGACGCGGCGGAAGCATATCGCCGTGGGCGCCGGCCCGCGGGAGACGATCGCCCTGGTTGCCCCAGCTCCGAAGGGGCGGCTGCCGGTTCTGCTGTCCTTCCAGGGCGCGACATGTCGGTTTGCAACACCGTTCAGTGCACCTCGCGCCCGCAGAGCTGTGCACCGGCGCCACTTCGCATGTGGCGGCCGCCAGGACCCTCTTCCAACCCCATACCGTCCGGGCGGGGAAGCGATCCCCGTTCGCAAGCCGGCAGCCGGGAACGAGTGCTGAGCCCAACGGTGCAGAAAGGACATCCAGGATGGGCGTCCTTGCCCGTCAATCATGGGCTCGGCCGGTGAGTCCGGCTGGTGCGCCAAGACTCCCGTCTTGTCACATCTACGCCGTCCAGGTTATTGCGCGTTTTGTCGCACTCATGACGGACCGGAATGTCCATCCCACCCTGCCGGTTTGCAAGGCTGGGGCTGAACCATGATCACTGGGATGAAGCTTACGGCCCCGGCCTGCCGTTGGCGCTTGCACTTTGAGCCTGCCTACAAATCGTCGCCGCCCACCAGCTCTTTCTCTTTCTCATCAGCCGTTTGCGACACGGCATGCAAGGTCAGCAGGAGGGTCCTCGCATCGCAATCCGCCTTGATCTGGGCGCGAAAAACACCAGCCTCCTTGCCGGAGAATCGACTCAGCTGCCATCCACCGATTTTCACGCGACCGTTCTCCAGCAGGAGATTCCTGGCCACCGCAGGCGAGACGGTTCCCTCGGACAAGTAGCCGACTGACCATACTTCTCGGATCTCCATCGTGGCCAGTTTCGATGTGTTCGAGTTGACGAACACCAGTTGTGACCGGCCATCCTCGAAGCTATTGATCACCCGGTAGTCGCCGTCCTTGTCCACCGTGTACTTCACTTCGAGCTCTTCCAGCAGGGCCTTGACCCGCGGGTCACTTTTTGCGGCCTGCTGCTCACCGGCCTGAACAACGACAGCTGCAGCAACAAACGCTACCACCGAAAGCGACAACGATCTAACTGTACCCACAGAAAAGCCTCCTCTTCTCGGGCGAGGAACCAGGAAGCCCACCGCTGGAAGACCGCCGTCGTAAGGCTACGGTGGTGATTCCCACGGCGCAAGCCACGCCGGTACACTCAGAACAAAACACAGACCACGGGGCCGTGCCTCCATCTGGCACACACAACGCCGCGTATCCCTTTGAGAACACACGTCGCTCATCCTACGCTGCGGAATCAGGAGAGTCAAGCCCTGGCGATACAGGTTTTTCCTGGCCCCGCCGACAGTCGCGGCGACGTCGGGAGATCTTTTCGGCACCGGGCTGGCGACGGGCAAGCCTTCAATCGGGTATGAGAAAGGGATAGACGCAAACCTCTATCTCTTTGACGCCGGGGACTTGGCCCACCACGTCATGGATTTCTTTTTCTTCGCGAGCCCCTGCCCCTTCGACCCCGATGTACACGACGCCCTCATGGGCACCCACGCCAGCTCGCGGGTACCGTTCGATGAGGGTTGCCCGCACACGGGCTGCCAACAGAAGATCTTCCAATTTCTGCTGGGACTCCGGTGTGGTTTGGAAGCAGGGCATCTGGATCGTATGGCAGATGATATCCGCCGCATCGTCCGTGGAGAGATCCTTCAGGTGGATAACCAGGTCATAGAGGGCCGGGTCATGGGTGTCGATTCCATACAGATAGAGGCTCCATTTCCGTCGGGTTTCGTCGATGGCATCCAGTCGTCGCCGAGCTTGGTCCGGGTCCGTAATGCCTTCGCGTTGCATCATGGCGGGGATGCGGTCCTCCGGATCGGCCACGATGCGGACCTTCAGCACATGGCCCACGTGGCGGACGAAAAAGTGGCCGGCCAAACCGTGATAGACGATGTTGTCCTTCTGGAAGTGTTCCAACAGCGCCGTCTGGATATAGGCCACGTAGCGTTCTTTGCCGAAGCTGAAGCGATCCAGGACCGACGGGGCATCGCGGATGGCATGCAGGAGTTTCACCTCCGGGATGTTGAATTCCCGGGACGCCTCCACGAGCACCTCGCGCGACAGACACTCGTAACCCAACCGCTGGGCCACCTTCTCCGCCACTTCGCGCCCGCCGCTGTAGGTGCCGCGGGAAATCGTGATTATGGCCATCTCGGTACTCCTTTCGGCCACTAGCCCGGCGCCCGGAAGACCGCCCGGGCCTACCAGCCCAACCCTTTGGCCAAAGCCCTTAGTCCGGCAAAGGCCAGGATGCCGATCACCATCCAGCGGATGAAGGTTGGTTTGGCTACCTTCAACAGCCGAACACCTACGAAAGAGCCCAGCATGATGCCCACCACCGACGGGACGACCATCAAGGGGATCACGCAGCCTCGGTTTATGTAGATCCAGGCCGCGGAGGTGTCCGTTATGGAAAGCAAGAACTTGCTGGTCCCCACGCTGATCTTCAAAGGCACGCCCATCACCAGGTTGAGCACGGGCACGTTGGCCCAGCCGGCACCCAAGCCGAACATGCCTGCCATGACCCCGATCACCACGAACAGACACAAGCCGACCGGGGTGCGGTGAATCTGCCAACGGACCGTCCTGGCCGTACTCTGTTCGCGATACAGCCCGTAGATCCCCAGCAGCGTAGACAGGCGGTCCGCCTCGCGCACTTCGGGGAACTCCGCTTTCTTGGCCGCCACCATGAGCGCGCAGATGCCGAGGATCGTAGCCCCCAGGCAGATCTGGACGATGTGCGTCGGCAGGGCCAAGCCCAGCATGGCGCCCACAATGGCGCAGCTGGAGGCGATCAGGGCCACCGGCAAAGCCAGCCGCAGGCTGGCCAGATTCGCCTTCAGCAGCCCAGGCCCGGCGGCCAAGGCGCCACAAAGAGCCACCAGCAACCCCGTGCCGCGCACGAAATCCAAGTGGAAAGGCAGAAAACCGCTGACGATGGGCACGAACAACACGCCACCACCCACGCCCGCCAGCACGGCCACGATCCCCATCACAAAGGTAACCACCAGCAGCACCAGCGGCCAAAACCACCACGGCGTCGAATCCACACCGGCCGAACGCTCCACGGCGGCCTCCGCCCACGCCGGTTCTGCCCACAACGTCACCCAAGCCAACGCCGCCCCCATCATCACTGCGATCCTAGCTATCATGCAAACCCTCTCTCTCACTTCCCTCCCGGTGCGCCCATACCTCTTCACCCTCCGACGGGCGCCCCTGCGCTCCATCCAGGGCCACCTGTCGGGCGGCCTCCACGAACCAGCCGGCTGTCAGTCCTTGACCGCGTCCTCCCTGCCACGTTGCGCCTTCTTGTGCAGGGCCACCATGTCTGACAGGCCCAGCAGCGCACGTCAAGCCCCGCCGCCCGCTCGCTGCGGCCAGCAGCCCTCACCAGGCGGCTTCCGCCGTAGCGGCCACCGTCACCTGCTTGACCCCCGGCACCTGAGCGGCGATCTGTTGCACGGCCTTCTGGTCGGCCGCACGAGCCCCGCCCAGGGCTATTTGCACCGCACCTTCGCGGGCTTCCACCTCCACGGTCGGATACTCATCCACCAAGGCCGCCTTGACGCGCGTGGCCAGCAACAGATCCTCCATCGCCCGTTGCGAAGCCGGCGTGGTGTGGAACTGCTCCTTCTTGACCGTGTGGCAAATGATCGCCGCCGCGTCGTCCGGGGACAGCTTGCGGATTCGGATCACCAAGTGGTACAAGCTCGGGTCGTTCGTGTCCACGCCCGTGATGTACAGGCTCCACTTCCGCCGCGCCTCGTCGGAGCTGTGGATCGCCCGCAGGGCTTCGTCCCGGCTGATCCCTTCTCGCTCCATGGCCAACTGCACCCGGTCCTCCACGTCCGCCACGATGCGCACCTTGAGCACATGGGAGATGTCCTTGACCAGGAAGTGGCCGGCCAGGCCGTGATAGACCACGTTGTCCCGTTGGAAATGCTCCAGCAAGGCAACGCGGATGTACGCCAGGTACTTCTCCTTGCCGTGGGTGAAGCGTTCCAGGATGGAGGGGGCGTCGCGAATGGCATGCAACAGCTTGATCTCCGGCACGTTGAATTCCGTCGACGCTTCCAGGAGGACTTCCCGGGAAAGACATTCGTAGCCGAGCTGTTCGGCCACCTTCTCGGCAATCTCCTCCCCCCGACTGTAAAGCCTCCTGGAAAGGGTGATGATCGACATCCTGCAGCTCCCTGCGCCAACTGTTGTGTCACGCTTTCGCCGGCCCCGAGGCCGGCTTGGGGTGGGCTTGGCGTCGGCCGCCCGCAGTGCCAGAGCAGTTGACCAAGACGGCCTCAGCCCGGCGCCGAACCCCAATGCGGTGGCCAAAGGCGATCCAGACAACGATCTTCCCACATCTGTTGGGCCGAGTAAAGGCGGGCCACGAACGAGAAATCATTCGAGCAAGCTGCGGGCGGGCCGCCGGGGCCGTCAACCAGCGCCAGTGGCGACCGGCGTTTCTCCTCGCCTTGCGGCACTCGTTCCCCCTTTCTCGCCCGCTGCCGGCACGTCACCGCAAACAGATCCGCACCTGCAGCCGACCCGCCGCGCGGATACAATGGCGGCTGTCCATGGCCGCGTCCCTGGGCCGCACGGTCCGCCGATACGGCTCGACCTGTGGTGACAGTGGCCCCGAGGGTTTGTGGGGCGACGTGAGAGAGGGTTTGAGATGGGACCCATTGCTTGGGCAGCTGGACTGGCGGTGACCTGCGCTGCGGCCGTCCCTTCGGCGGCGGGCGAGGCGGTCGTGGCCACTGTTCACCCTGTGGCCACCGATGCTGCCCTGGCCGCCGTGCGTGGCGGGGGCAATGCCGTGGACGCCGCGGTGGCCGCCGCCCTGATGCTGGGCGTGGTCGATGGCCACAACTCAGGGATCGGAGGCGGCTGCTTCATCCTCATACGCTCGCCCGACGGGCAAACGGTAGCCATTGACGGACGCGAACGGGCCCCGCTGCGGGCCACAGGCGACATGTACCTTCGGGACGGACGGCCACAGCCTGAGTTGAGCAGACTGGGGCCGCTGGCCGCCGGTGTGCCGGGCGCGCTGGCCGCCTACGAGGAAGCGATCCGGCAGTGCGGCAAACTGACGCTGGCAGAGCACCTGCTGGCCGCCGCCCGTGTGGCTGAGGAAGGGTTCGCCATCGACCGCCTGTACGCCCGGAAACTGGAGCGGTCCGCGGCCGACTTGGCTCGCTTCGAGGGCACGCGGGCGGTGCTGCTCAAGCCGGACGGGTCGCCCTACGGCGAAGGGGAAAGGCTGCAGCAACCGGATTTGGCTCGCACCTATCGAGAGGTGGCCGAGCACGGGATCGACTGGTTCTACCGCGGGCCTTTCGCCAGGCGGGTGGGACGGTGGATGGAAGAGCATGGCGGGGTGATGCGGGCTGAGGATTTCGCCGCCTATCGGGCCCGCCGCCGCCGGCCGGTGCGGAGCACCTACCGTGGTTACACGGTGCTCGGCTTCCCTCCACCCAGTTCGGGCGGCGTGCACGTGGCCCAGATCCTGAACATTCTGGAGCAATTCGACTTGAGATCGCTTTACCGCACGGACCGAGGCCGCTTCTACCACGTGGTGGCCGAAGCCATGAAGCTGGCCTTCGCCGACCGCGCCTACTGGCTCGGCGATCCGGATTTCGCGCCCGTGCCTCGAGGACTGATCGACAAGCAATACGCCCGCCGCCTGGCCGCCCGGATCGAATTGGATCGGGTGATCCATGTTTCGTCCCATGGCCGACCGCCGCGGCGGGCGGACGACCTGTTCGAGCGGCACACCACACACATCGCCGCGGCCGACAGCCGAGGCAATTGGGTGGCCGTCACCGCCACGATCAACACGGCCTTCGGCTCCAAAGTGATCGTGCCAGGCACCGGCGTGGTGCTGAACAACCAGATGGACGATTTTGCCATTGCCCCAGGCGTGCCCAACGCTTTTGGCCTGCTCGGTGCCGAGGCCAACGCCGTGGCGCCGGGCAAACGGCCGCTGTCGAGCATGAGCCCCACTATCGTACTTCGCCAGGGCCGCCCCGTGCTGACGTTGGGCGCCGCGGGCGGGCCGAAGATCATCACCCAGGTCGTGCTGGGCATCCTCTACCACCTGGATCTGGAGATGCCCTTGGCCCGCGCCGCGGCTGCGCCGCGTATCCATCATCAGTGGCGCCCGGACCGATTGGCCGTGGAGACCACGCTGGACGAGGACGTCGTGACGATCCTCCAGCAGCTGGGGCACCGCGTCCACCGCACCGGATCGGTCGGCGTGATGCAGGCGATCGGCTCGGCGGACCAGGGGCTGGTGGGCGTGCACGATCCGCGCGTGCCGGGCA